>CAJWCA010000093.1 GCA_913020395.1 uncultured Cellvibrionales bacterium
TCCAGGCGACCTGAGGCCTGGTCTAACAATCGTAAAACAACACGCTCATCGTGGGCCGAAGGCAGTGTCGACACTCGAATATCTACGGCGTGGCCTGCGAGGCGCACTGAAATTCGACCGTCTTGTGGTAAACGTTTTTCCGCAATATCCAGTTTTGCCATTACCTTCAGACGGGAAATCAACACCGGCGCTAACTCGGGTTTCGGTGAAAGCACTTCACTCAATACACCATCAACACGAAACCGAACGGCTACTCGATCTTCAAAAGGCTCCAGGTGAATGTCCGAGGCTTTTTCTCTCACGGCCTGAGATAAAATGGCATTAATTAAACGGATAACCGGTGCATCATCGTCTCCCGACAACAAATCGCCGTCCTCAGAGATATCATCGGCCAGGGTAGATAGATCAAATTCCGCACCGAGGTCGTCGACGGCTCGTTGTGCTGCGCCCTCTCCGCTTTGATACAGCTGTGTGAGTCTCTTCTGAAAATCATCCGCGGGTATTTCCCGCAGCGTGATTGCCCGCCCTAACTGTCGACGTAACTCAACAATAACGGCAAGACCGATGCCGGGCCGGTGATAGACGTCTCCCTCATCAAGCAAAACACCGTGGCGGGATGCAAAACTATAAGAGAGCCCTTTCTCTTCTACCGGAGTCTCAGCACTCACTGACCTGCTCCGTTAGTTTTACCGGTAGTGGGACCCGGTGCATTCTCCTCCCATTCAGGAATCAAACGGATGAGTTCTTCATCGAGTGTCAGAGAGTTGGTTTTACGTGTCTCGAGTTGCTGCTCTCGAATGTACCGGTATTTTTCCGCCGTAGCACCTCTGATATCCTGGCGATCACGCAAAATCGTTGCGCGAATAAAGACCATCAAGTTGGTTTTGTTGACAGTATTAGATTCAGTTCTAAACAATCTTCCCAGCAGAGGAATGCTGCCTAGCACAGGCACTTTTTGTTCAAACACACTCACGTCGTCCCGAATCAGACCACCCAACACAACGATCTCACCATCTTCTGCCATGATTTTGGTTTCAATGGTCCTCTCATTGGTAATAACATCAGACGCGTTAATACCTGTGGCACCTGTCAGGCTTGAGTCTTCCTGGGTGATCTCCAATACCATACTGCTGCCATCATTGATGTGAGGCGTCACCTCCAATTTGATACCAACATTTTTACGTTCAATGGTCTGAAATGGATTCGACGGGTTGGAACTGGAACCTGTGCTGGAATATGAACCTGTAATAAAAGGGACTTCCTGGCCCACAGAAATAGTGGCGGGGTTGTTGTCCATCGTCATTAAATTGGGAGTCGACAGAATATTCGCTCCGGTGTCTTGCTGAAGTGCATTTAGCAATACAACAAAATCAATGTCTTTATCGAGGCGACCAGCGCCAAAAGTTGCGCCGGGTATGGCCGTCAATGCGCCCGCGAGAGTTTCAAGCGCTCCAGCGTCATCCGTGCCATCGTCGCCAATGCCCGAGGCAACCGCGGCCATCGCACTGTCCGGGTTAATACTGGAACCAAACCCGCCGTTGTCATCTCGAAACAACCATTCTATTCCCAGGTCACGCCCCGCGATATTATTCACTTCAACAATAATCGCCTCGACGAGCACTTGAGCTCGGCGAATATCTAATCGGGTGACCACGGCTAGCAATGATTCCAGAGTGTCAGAATCAGCCGTGATTAATATGGCATTGGTATCTTCATCTGCCTCGATGGTTGCCGAGGCAGCTCCGCTTTTACTGTCACCTCCCGGCGCCAACTTGGCCATGTTCTTGACAACGTTGCTTAACACAGTGGCCACTTGCTTGGCTTCGGCATATTCAAGGTAAATAACCCTGACATTGCCCGATTGTGCCTGGGGAAGATCGAGCTTGGCGATCAGGTGTTTAATACGCTCGCGCTGAAGATCATCTCCGCTCAGCAGGATGCCGTTACTTCGGCTGTCAGCGACCATTTTCAATTGCGTTCCCGATGCACCTTTTGCATCAGTCTGCTGGAGTTTGGCCAGTGTTTTGACAACCTCATCCGCCTGCGCATGTTCCAGGTGCACCAACTCGGTCGTGGCAACGGCCGCTTTATCGATTTTTGCAATCAGCAGTTCCATTCGGGCGATATTGGCCGAAGAGTCGGTCATGATGATGGCGTTACTGGGTTCGTAGGCTGCTATGTGAGCATGCTGGGGCACCAGTGGGCGTATAACAGGCAGCAACTTGATGGCCGCAACATTTTTTAGCTGTAATACTTTAGTGATCTGGGTCGAATCATCAGGTGCGCTCCTGTCAGAGACAGAGATCGGCGACGTACGCGCTTCTTTAATAGGTACAATTCTAACAATTTCCCCGACCTCTACCGCCGTGAAGCCGTGAATTTCCAACACAGACAGAAACAGATTGTAGAGTTGCTCAGCGTTCAGTGGGGCCGCAGAAATCACTTTAACGCGCCCTTTTACCCGGGGTTCAACAACAATGGTTTTACCCGTAACATCGGCGACAAACTTAATGACCTCATTTATTTCGGAGTCGTTAAAATTCACCGTCCAGGTTTTTGCTGCAGACATAGCCAAACTTGTGCCGAGACTCAACACACAGATACAGATTACTTTTGCCAACACACTACGCACGCCTATTATCCACCATTAGTTAGTATCTATACTCAAACTCAGGGTCTCATCACCCCTTTTGACATCAAAAGTCGCGGAGGTTTCAGCCCGCATAGATTTATACACTTCCATTGCTACAGTTGAGCTATCCAGGTTTCTGCCATTCACTGCCGTCACAATATCGTTAGGTTTGAGCCCCGTACTGTCAAACAGTTCACGCTTTCGACCGGGCCTCACACGATAACCAACAACTTTTCCCCCTTCCCGCACCATACTCACCTTCACAACATCGGCCAGTGTAGTCACACCACTGCTGACCTTGTTTAAAGCTTTTGATTTTACGGTGTGGTTTTGCGCCCTGCTGGCTGTATTGCTGGATCTGCTGGCCGGGGCAGGAGGCGCGTCGGTATAGAGAGGCAAGGATTCAAATCGTCCGCCATTCTCCAGTATCACTTTGTCTGCCATCACTTTGGCCAAAGTCACATTGCGCCCACCGGGAAGTGCTTCGCCCAAACCGTAAAGCGCCTGATTATTGCCCTCTGCGATTATTGCTTTAGAGTGACGTGCATCGCTGCTGCCAATAATGCCTTTTAATACTAGTTTAAGTTTGGTTTCGGGAGCATTTTGAACCACCGCCGAGACCGCCGGTTTTACGGCTTGCTCAACAGCGCTTGCGGCAGGTTTCCCAAAGATATTGATTGCACTGAGTTTTTCGATATCGACACGTCGAGTAAGCGCTGGCGCGCGATCTGCCAGCACGACATTAACGGGAGGTTTGGAACTGAGAGGCACAGCGGTCCGATCCGCCGAAAAAGTGCTCACCAGCACCCAAAAAAGCTGTGCAATACTTAGGCACAAACAAGCAACTAACCCCAACATAACTGCTTTTTGCCACAGTGTGAGAGGAACTTTCTGTAGGATTTTAACGGCCTGCCTGGCGTGCATTTCAACAGAGCTGCTCAAGCCACCCCTCCATAGATCGACACGATTAAACGCGATACCCTTCAAAAGGGCACTTAGTCACTCTGAATTCTAGTCAAAATGACGTTATTTGCATTAACTAAACACAATTAGCTCAATATCTGCCTGTCCGGTTATTTATATTTATTAACATCGACAAAGCAGAATGCAGACAGGACTATACAGGAAATTGAACAGTGCCGTTAACTATTGGCTCAAAGGCGGTGAGTTGATCCTGCAGGGTTGAATTACCCAAGCCAGTGGAGGGAAACAGGGAACCAAACTGCCCTTGCTCACCGTGCAGTGCCATATAATTCAGCACTACCGTTTCTACAAGCAAGTTAACGTTGTTTGCGGCGGGGCTCGACGCGGTTTCAACATCACCGCTTGAGCGCATGTAGCCAAGCTGTTGATGCAGCGCCTGCTGTTCAGGTGTCGCGCCGATGATTGTGGGCGCACTGCCCGGGTTATAGACGAGGAAGAATGAGGCAGCGGTTTGTTGATTGTCGCCCGTCCACACACCTTTGCCACCGCCGTTCACCGAATCGTCTGTGGCGCCATTGCTGAAGACCGAGCCATCACTGAAAACATACACCATCATTGGGGTGCCCAATCGCGCAGCATATTCCAAACAGGCGCCAATACAACGCCCTGCACGCAGATCTCGCAATTCACCCGTCGCCCGATCACCTGTGTGGTAGTCGTAACCACCCATGGTGACAGTGCCCGCACCCGAGAAGCCATTGGCCACTAACTTCATGACGGAAGCTGTTTTTTGAAATTCTGAATCGCCATTAAACTCATCGACACTGAAGATGCCATTTGCACCGACAATATCGGGGTCTGACGCCGGATCTAACTGGGAGGGCACACCAAATCGATCTGCCAAATCCGCGCTTTTGACATAACCACAACGCACAAGGTCCTTGATTACGTCATCGGCCGTAATGGCGGTATTTACTCGACCAAGCTTCGACTCACTGATCCGGTATATGGACTCCATTACAGCCACGGTGTCACTCTGGCTCAGAAGCCCAACAAGGTCGCCAACGTCGACCAGGCCAGTCACATCGGTGGGCCGATCCACTTTGGTTGGTCGGGCTTCTGGATTGATTAAACTGGCCGGCGCCATAGAGTTGCCCCCCGACTCACTGGGCCTGGAGCCAACCAGAGCCAGAAGTGAACCGTCGGCCCCGGCTTTGTTAATTCCATACATTGGATTGTGGGGATTGTTGCCCGTATCATTTTCCGAACGCGCGGGAATCACCGCACCGTTGGTATTGGCAGCCGCTATCGGTGCCTTTTCGCGTATACCGGCCAACATTGCACTGTTCGCGTGGAACGCCAGACCAAAATCCGTGTTGATAAAATCGTTGGTGCCCGTGTTCGGGTTGACCAGGGAGGGGACCATGTCGCCGGGCAAACCCTGCTTGCTGTAGCCCGCCGCACTCAGAAAATCCTGTTGCCCGCCATTTTGTCCAACCAGTACGTTTGATCCCGCAATGTTGGCTCCACCCGCCAGGTCAAAACAAATAAACGGGATTTTGCCCGCACCCTGTGTACTGATGCCACAACTATTGCGGATCGCCAGCAAGTCCGACGACAATGCCGCCTGGGCCGCCTGGGGGTTGGCAAATAGACTAAACACAGATCCCCCCAATAAAGTACCCAAGCCAGCTCGGAAACCCTGGGAAATAAAATCCCGGCGTGTCATCGGCCGCCGATGGTTGCTGTGATACAAGGGCTGGTCTGGCAAATAGGTTTTGGAACGCTTGGCCATCTCTATCTCACTTACTGTAATAACATCGCTGCACTGCCAACGGCGGCAGCACAAGTGGCTTTGACAATCTTCAGGGTGCGGTCGGGCTCAGAACTACAACTGCCGGGGCAGGACGCGCGCATAATATCGATCAAACTATTGAGCTCCAGCGCCATGTCCAGAGGGTCTGGCTGAGACGCCAGCCCGCTGTTCAACAATAAGTGGTCTTGCAGTGGGCCAATAATATTTTGGCGTCCCGCAGTGTCGAACGCACTCTCTACACTTGCTGAAAAATTAAAGTTTGGAAAAAACTGACTTCGAGCAGTGTTCGTTTCGCCGAGCTCTCCGACCAGCTCACTGCAATATTTTACTGCGAGCTGGGTTGTTGCCATCTGATGGGCGGCCAGAAAACCATTAATACTTTCCACAGTGGGTAGTTGCTGCTTGACCGTTTCATAGGTGCTGGCAACATTCGAGTTCGCACTACTCACGCCGGTGATCGCGGACAGTGCTGCATTAATTTCTTCAAATTTACGCAGACCAATCTCTGATTGCTCTTCCAAGTCCACAGGGTCAGGCAGAGGCGATGGCACCGCTTCAACCCGCACATACTGATTATCACCCAGCTGATCAAAGGTTAGAAAAAACTCGTCGGAATCGGAGCCGTTCTCCAACGCAATGACCGTTCCCAGAGACGAGAGGCTCATACCTTCTGAGCTGTAGTTATTATCGGTGACCGTCAAATCCAGGCTTGCATAACTCTGCCCAACACCAATCTCTCGACCATTGATGCCAATTCGCATTCCTTTAATCACCACCGAACCGGGTAACGCATTTTCATCCAAGCTAATAAAGAATGGCGTATTGAAGAGGTAACCGTAATCGTCGAACTGCTGAACTTCAAAGACAACATATGCCTCAGGCATATCAATAAGATGCGAAATACCAAACAGAAGAAAGAATTTTTCTCCCACACCGGCGTCAAAATTTTGCAGGGCATCACTGGCCGACAGGGATCGATTGTGCACCGCCAGGAATCGAATGGTGCCACGCCATTGGTCCTCACCCGAAGTTTCTTGTCCGAGCACCAGGGCAAAACCATCATCCCATTCACCGGCTAAAACACCACCGGGGATCGTGTCGGCGCCAGCCACGTCCTCTCCGTTGACATAGACCCGCCGCCCGTCAACAGGATTGTAGCTAAGCACAACATGCTGCAGTGTGGCCTGCAATACCTCATCGGCATCAGGCGTAGAAAGACCGGGCATTCCATTGCCATCGCTTTGATCGTTACGGTTCAAAAAGTCATAGTTATACAGCGTTTGACCCAGCGTGAAGTTACGAATGTCTGAGCCGCCGGAATAACTCACTATGCGTGCGGGGCCATCTTGTGTGACATTGTCGGGAACCACCCAGGCCTCTATCGAGTATTCACCCGTTGTCGTGATCAAGTCATGTAACTTCTTACTGTTGCTGGTTGTGCCCTGCGCTTTGCCATCGTTAATGCGTATGCCCCAGGAACCTACCCAGTCCACATCACCAATAATATTAAGATCAATGGCAGGTTCAACACCGCTGGTATCAAATGCGGTGCTGCCACTACCGGTTTTAAATTCATATAAGGCAACAACGTTGTTTTCCACTCTTCCGCCACTGCTGGCAATAATACCGTCGGGTAAACTCAGCGCCTTACTTAATACCAACTCAGGATCGACTACTGTAGCCTCAATGCTGCTGGCAAACGTTGCTATCGCCGCACTCATCGTATCGGCATTGGGCGAGCAGTTTGTCCAGCAGTTGTGAAACTCGTTGCGAAGACGAGTGACCAGGCGCGAGCTTGCGGGCGTGTCAATATTCATGCGACTTTTAGACGCTTCGTAGGCCGCATCCACATCCGCACTTGCAATGTAGGGTTGCTGGGCGGTCACTGAGCTTTCGGTATGGCACTCACTGCAATAGCTGGTCAACAGCGGGTAAACCGTAGCCGCGAACTCATCGCTATCTACCGGAAAAGATTTACTACTGCCAACATCTTTCGAAAGGGGAGCCTGCAAAACCACAACACTGGCCGGCGCACCCGTACTGCTCGCCCAGCTCTCGATGTAGTTGGTAATAATATCCCCACAAGCGCTACTGCTCTCCAGCCAGCAATTGTGCCCGCCAGCCACTTTAGTGGACAGTTGTGATTGGGCGGGGTCAGACAAGGTCACTAGTGTGTTGGCCGCCTGATAGGCCAGATTAATATCGTCGACCCGAACAAAATAGGGTGCTTGCCCCCCTGCAATGCTGTGGCAGGAACCGCAGCGGTCTTCCTGAACAAGATTGTCCCAAACGCTGATTTTGAAACTCTGAACGTCATCGGTTTGTGGGGGAGGCCCACTGTATACAATGCCAGAGTCGGTTGTTGCGCCGGTATCGACATTTGCGACGGTGCCCGAACCACTGCCGCCACTACAACCCGCCAGCGCAAACACGGCTGCAAGCACCGCCGTGCGACTCCAAGCCGCTCGTGTCAATTGAAAACAGGAAATCACTGTGTGTTTACTCATCATTGTGTGCTCAGGGACCCTTGCAAAAATCGGCGGTGTCGGCAAACACCTGCTTCAGTTTGTAGCCGTCATTGATAAAACGCGCCTTGATCGAGTCGACTTCTGCTCTGTCACTGGCATTCCCCGGCTGGCGCAAACAAACCGTCGCAAATACTTTCTCAACCTGGCACTGGGCAAAGGCATCACTGTGGGCTAATTCCTGTCCCATGCTTTTGGCGCCCGAGCCATTACCACTTAATAAATCACTCCAGCCCAAACGTGTATTGATGCCGTCGCGCCAGCGATTTTCCCACTGGTCATCGGGAGTGATGAAGCCGTAGATAAAGTTGTTTTCATTAATGTGATATTTTTCCTGAACCCGAGTGCCTGTTTCCGGATCGGTATCACCTGCGGCGTTATAGACCAATCGGCCGTTAGCGCCTTCGGGATCGCCATCCACATCATATTCATAGTTGTAATAGGCAAAGGCCTGAGCCATGGGGTCCATGCCGCTATGGCAGCCGATGCAATTGTTTAAAAATACCCGACTGTCGCCCCCCGGCGAGCGTGTCACATCTTGGCGTATACGGTCGGGCACTCGACTGATATCGTGGACCTGCTCCAGATCGTTACACAGATGATTGAGCAGAGTGAAGCGAAACATCGCCCGGTTGGTGCCGTCTTTAAAAAATGCCTGCGAAGCCGCTCTTGAGGTCATCACCCCTGCGGTGGCAGCTGTGGGCAATCCGGTGACTGAAGACTGAGGGGCCTGTACCAATACATCCTGCAGACTATAATTCCCGGATTCCAACGCTTCATAATGAGCGTTGTCACTTGTGCTATAAGCTGGAATACCCGAAGTGCCACTGGCACTGTAGAGAACATCGCCATAAAGCAACTCTCTGAAATCAACATCGTCTCTGACTATTCCGATCAGCGTCGCCACATAATCGTTAAGCGGCACAAAGGGGTCAAAATCCCGATTGGTCCAGGGGGCAGCCCAATTTTTCAAAGTGACATTATAGAAGGAGGGGTTGTCCATGGCGGTATAAGCCGCCTGCTCGATATTCCCCGCATCAATATCCGCGGCCATACCCAGTAAAACAGATTCACTCGGAGGCACGCCAGCCAGTCGATCGTGAATGCGTTTTGCCCGCTCCAATGACCCGGCACTTGCCGGCAGTGCCAGACAAAAACACAAGGCAGACAAACCGACAAAGGATTTTTTTGTGTTAATCATATTCATGGGCTAATCCTACGCCTGTAACAGCCGATAAAATGCCAAACCTGTCTCATCTTTTGTGCCTCTCAAATACTTGTGGCGGATGTTTCAACACTTTGTCATTTTGCCCCACTTGTAGGGCGACCTGAGTTTTCGTGACTTACTCGACGGAACGGAAGACATGAATTGCGGACAATGGCACAATCGATAATCTTTGGACACCCGACATCATGCGCCCTACCCCTCGGCTTAAATGGACTGCTGCAACTTTGGCCTCACTCGGCACGCTGATTAGCGGTTGCGGCGGGTCAGCGGGTGGCGGAAGCCAGGCGCCCGACCCGGTCATCGTCGATTTGCCCATTGCGTATATTAGCCGACCTCTACCGCTCGACGAAGACGGCGCGCCCGTCAGCAGCGACATTTTCGACCCCACGGCGTTCAACCCTGGAGCAGCTCTTTTTCTTAAGTCCAGAGCAACGGCCTCTGCGCCAACAAGCAATATTACCGATCTTGCTTTCCCGGAGGAAGAAGGACTGCCATACGATGTTAAAAACCTGGCAGTATCCAGCGACGGCAACAAACTCATTTTTTCTATGCGTGCCCCCGACATCGAAGGCTTGGATGAAGAGGATCAACCCCGCTGGAATATCTGGGAGTATATAAGGGACACCGACACACTTCACCGGGTGATTGGCTCTGACAACAGTGCCGAAGCTGGGCAGGACATAGATCCCCACTATCTGCCCGACGGCAGGATTGTCTTCTCCTCCGACCGGCAACGCAGAAGTCGGTCGATCTTGCTGGATGACAACAAACCTCAATATTCCGGCCTCACAGAAAACCGGGACACTGAAGCATTCACACTACATGTGATGACGGCTGACGGTAATAATATTGAACAGATCACCTACAATCAAAGCCACGATTTTCAGCCCACAGTACTGACTGACGGCCGTATTTTGTTCAACCGCTGGGACAATATGGCTAGCAGAAACAATGTCAGCCTATACACCGTTTTACCCGATGGCAGCCAGCTTTCACCTTATTATGGCTACCACAGCCAGGACACCGGTACCGATGACAGCGAAGCGATTTTCTCTGAGCCCCGCAGCATGCCAGACGATCGCGTTCTCGTTATTCTAAGGCCACGTCAATCTGAAGGGTGGGGTGGCGATATTGTTCTGGTAGACGGAGAAAACTATACAGAACGTGACCAGCCCTTTGCCTCCGGCACAGGTGCTGCAGGGGGCGGCCAATCGTCTGCCTCGGTATTGGAGGTGAGAACCGATGGCAGCCCCTCGCCCCACGGATTGTTTAGCGCGGCCTGGCCTCTCTATGATGGAACTAGCCGCCTGCTGGTTGGCTGGAGCCAATGCAGAGTCATCAACCCCGCCAATAATACCAATGCGGCTTGCACGGAAGAGCTGCTAAACACTCCTGGCATTGAGCTTGCTGATCCGCTTTATGGGTTATGGCTTTACAATCTGGATGACAATTCTCAACAAGTTGTTGTGTCGCCCGAAGAAGGCATCATGATTGCAGAAGTCGCGTCTCTGGAAAGCAAAACTGACGATACCTTTATCAGCCCCGACCTCGATAGCACTCTGGCACAGGAAGGTACTGGTGTTCTGCATATTCGAAGTGTCTATGACTTCGACGGCGAGGACCTTTCCCCCCTGGGCATAAATACCTTGGCAGACCCTCTCCTGAGCACAGCGGCCGATAGACCCGCACGGTTTTTGCGAGTGGTTAAGGCCGTTTCAATGCCGGACCGCGACGTTCTCGATTTTGACAACAGCGCATTTGGACGCAGCAGCGGGCAGCTCATGCGAGAGGTGCTGGGCTATGTGCCGATTGAACCTGACGGCTCTGTGAAAGTGAAAATACCGGCTGATGTCGCATTTATGGTTTCAATTGTCGACGCCAGTGGTCAGCGCATTAGTAATCGCCATCAAAACTGGCTGCAGTTGCGGGCCGGGGAGTCTCGGGAGTGCTCGGGCTGTCACGATAGTAATAGCGAACTCCCCCACGGCCGCAGTGCGGCAGAGGCCGCCTCTATCAACTTTGGTGCCAGTACTACGGGGCTGCCTTTCCCAAATACCGAACCCGCATTGTTTGCTGACATGGGAGAAACCATGGCGGAAACCTATTCCCGCATCAACGACATTCGCGAATTGAGCGCAGACATCATCTATATAGACGAATGGACTGACCCGGCAGTGCGCAATAAAGACGAGGCCTTCGCTCTGCGATATGCCGATCTCGAGACGCCAATGCCCGCAACTGTCGCCTGCCAAAGTGACTGGAACAGCTTGTGTCGCACCCTGATTCACTATGAAGATCACATTCAGCCATTGTGGGAGTTGCCCAGGGAGCAGGTCGATAACAACGGCAATGTGATCGATGACCACACCTGTACCGCCTGCCACGCCAATCGAGATGCCGACGGCAATGCGATAGTGCCTTCTGCCCAGCTGGAGTTAAGCCCAATGGCCTCTCCCGAGAACGCGTTGCATATGGTTGCCTATCGCGAGTTATTGTTTAATGATGTAGAACAAGAAGTCGTCGACGGCGCCTTGATTGATTTACTGGTGCAAGCCACTGACGGCAATGGCAACCTTCTCTTTGAAGTCGATATTAACGGAGATCTTGTACTGGACAACAATGGCGACCCAATTCCGATTTTAGTGACCGTTGGCATCAGCGCTTCAATGAGTGTGGGCGGAGCTCGTTTCAGCCGCTTTTTTACGCCCTTTCAAAACGGAGGCTCTCACGCAGACTATTTAAGCCCGGTGGAATTAAAATTAATCGCCGAATGGCTGGATATTGGCGCGCAATATTATAACAATCCATTTGATGTACCATTAAATTAATGAATCTCACGCACGATGCAGAGCATTTCAATAAAGGACAAGCGCCAGGCATGAAGACAAGGGTCTTTCTTAATCGCATCACCGCCACAATCGCGATCGGCACAGCTTTGTTGCTCATGTGCCAGACAGCATCGGCGGAAGATGAAATATCCGACCATGAGCGCGCCACGGTTGATACCAGCTATATTGATATGCGGACCGGACCGGGCCGTGGCTACCCTATTTTTTACGCGATTGAGCAAGACGAGATTGTCGAGTTGATCAAGCGCCGAACTGACTGGGTGAAAGTGCGCACCCGGCGCGGAAAAACCGGGTGGGCGCATGTCTCGCAGATGGAGGAGACTTTCGGCGCAGATGGTAAACAACTCAGCTTCAATCACGCCAACAAAGATGAGTATCTCGCCCGGCGGTGGGAAATTGGATTTAACGGTGGAGATCTGGAAGGGGCAAATGCCTTAGGTGCCACACTGGGGTATCGCTTCACTCAAAACTTAACGGCCGAATTAAAACTAAGCCAGGCCACCGGCCAATTCTCTGACAGCAAAATCGGCAGTATTGCAGTGATGCATCAGCCTTTTCCCGAGTGGCGAGTATCGCCCTTTTTTATTATGGGCACGGGCATTATTGATACCTCGCCCGACACCACTTTGGTACAGACGGAAGACCGAAGTGATACCAGCTTATTAGTGGGCGCCGGTGCCTATATCTATATGAACCGACGCTTTGTATTACGCCTGGAATACAACAATTATCAGGTATTAACCAGCCGTGATGAAAACGAGGAAGTGAACGAATGGAAACTGGGATTCAACGTCTTTTTTTAAGTGCTCTGGTACTGCCACTGGCATTATTGACATCGGCCGAACACGTGTCGGCGCAAACGGAGTCAGGGGATCAAAACCCCGGACTAGATCGCGTTATCAGCCCCGACACTAAACGCCGGGAGATTCGCCAGGCCGAGGTGGACACTGAAGATTTCGAAATTGGCATATTTTATGGTGTCATGAATGTCGAGGATTTTGGCACCAACGGTGTGGGAGGTTTGCGCCTAGCCTACCACATCACGGAAGATTTTTTTATGGAAGCCAATTATGGCATCACCACCACCCGGGAAACCAGCTTCGAGAAACTCAGTGGCTCTACAGTCATTCTCACCGACGACCAACGAGACCTGAGCTATTACAATTTATCGCTGGGTTATAATCTGTTTCCCGGGGAAATATTTATCAGCGACAAATATGCCTTCAATTCTAACTTTTACATCATAGCGGGCGCAGGCAATACAAATTTCGCCGATGAAGAGCACTTCACATACAATCTGGGAATCGGCTTTCGTTTATATGCTACCGATTGGATCGCCATACATTTGGATGTGCGCGACCACGTCTTTGAACATGACCTGCTCGGCGAAGATCAAGTCATCAACAACCTTGAAGCCCACGCCGGCATTACCTTCTTTTTTTAAGGGTTCTGAACAATGAAACTAATCACTTTGCTCGCCGTTGTATTCTCCCTTGGAATATCAACAGGACTTCACGCTGAAACACAGCAATCAGAAGCGCCGGATTTCACACTAAAAAGTAACAGCGGTAAAAATCTGCGCTTATCTGACTTCAAGGGTCAAATTGTACTCATTAATTTTTGGGCAACTTGGTGTGGCCCCTGCCGCCAGGAGATGCCTAAACTGGACGCTCTGTTCAAACGTTACCAGCGGGCTGGACTGGAGCTTTGGGGCATAAATGTAGAAGACGACCCAGGCCTGGCCGATAAATTCCTGAAAAAGAACCCAGTGAGCTTTCCCGTACTCTACGACGTCAGCAGCGAAGTGAGCGAACGTTATAAAATCGATGCTATGCCAACAACTGTTATCGTTGACCGCGACGGTAATATTCGCCATCTTCATCGCGGCTACAAACCCGGCTATGAAGATATTTATCGTCAACAGATTAAGGCTTTGATGAGAGAATGAAAAGCGCTCTTACACTATCCAGCATTGCCCTGCTAGTTTTGACAACGGCGGGCTGCAGCCCAATTAAACCTTGGGTCAAACCCTATGAGCGACAAAATCTTGCCGATCCAATTATGAGTTTTGAACGGGACCCTGTCGCTACCCAGTATATCAATCATGTCTATGAAACACGCGAAGCGGCTCGCGGTGCCGAAGGCAGTGGCGGAGGCGGCGGGCGACACGGTCGTCGGGGGGACTAACATCGGGGCCTGGGCGACGGGCGTCGGGGCGAGCGGCGCAGCGTGGTACTGCGGCGGCGCGACAGCGACGGGGACCTTGTCGTAGGGGGCGACGGCGTCGGCGACGGCGCGGGTGGCGAAGGGGCGGGTCGAAGGCGAGATGCGGCCACCAGCGACGGGCGCCGGCGGGGCGCGGCGGAGCGTCGGGGCAACCTGGTGCTGGGCCTGGTACTGCGGCGGCGGCATCTGGGCGGTGCAGCGCAACCGCCACTGCCGCGCCTGCGGGGACTACTATCACGAGACGTGCTACCACAGCAGCATCGCGAGGCGCCACGCCCCACCGCCCCACCACCCCCTCGGGGAAACGTCAGCAGCCGGGGCTGGTGCAGAG
>CAJWCA010000094.1 GCA_913020395.1 uncultured Cellvibrionales bacterium
GTTCACTTGCGTTATCGAATTCCTGAGCATTAGTCTTTACCGATAGTTTGTCAGCGATGAGTGTCCACAAGGGTGAGGCGATCTGCCGTTCTATGAGTTCGTAACAAACATTAATCTCCCCTTTCTGAAGCAGAGCTCCCCATTCAGAATGGCTCAGTCCTAATTTCTGTCGAGATATTATGCTTTTTGCGAACAGGTCGAGGGTGCTGTTGTAAAGATTCTGATCGGTATTCTTCATGTTTCGATTAAGTAGGGTAAAAAGTTCTGGCTTTGAAGGGTTGATTCCGAAGCTGATGTGCAGAGAGATGTGAGAGGGGAGATTGGTTCCCCTGCTTAATAACTCGCCCATATCAGAAGCCCAAAGTGCGCCGGTTGTTAGTGATGTTGCTATAAACGCTTCTACAACCCCGTCGACAACTTTTTTGAATCCGTCCGGTCCATTTTTTACTTTTATCATTTCAATCGATGGGTAGTATATTTCGATCATTTCTTCAGTAACTGAATTCTCAATTACGGCGATTTTTTCCCCTCGAAGTGTTTCAATGTCGACGTTGTTGTTTTGACCTCTGCGGTGAATTATTTGAATTGGGTGTGTCGCGATGGGCGTAGTGAAGTCCATCGATTTCATGCGGTTTGGCGTAATGCCTAAGGGGCCCCAGATATCACAAATTTTATGTAAATACCGTCTTTCCTCAGACTTATAAGCATCATCAATGATAATTTCATAGTTGATTTCAAGATCTTTTGTTGTTTGCTCCCACAGTAGGCGTTGAAGTTGGTTGGTGCTTTCGCCCATGCAAACTTTTAATATGCCTGCCTTCAGCAGGTAGTCGGACTCTGTTCTCTTTAGCCGGCTATTGCCTGTTTTTCTATTGGAATTATGTGCCCAGCGATTAAAAATCTCTGTGATCTGTGGCTCCTCAATACTTTGGTATGCCCTGTTGACTATGTCGAATAACCATTGTTTGGACTTTAGAACACCGAATCGGTAGTTTAGATCTTCGACGTTATTTCCTTGTTGGTTTACCACACCTGTAAATTGCACTTTGGGTATATAGTACTGCGAAAGAATGTAGTCAATGACCACTGCTTCACCCAACATGCCATCGGCGTCACCATTTGCTACCAACGTGGCTGCTTCGATCAAGGTCTTAGTTTCTATGACTTGAATGCTTGGATGTTCCGTTTTAAGGAACTCGATATCTTCGTATCCGCTGGGAATGGCGAGAGTTCTTCCGCTGAGAGTTGAAAGGTCTGTATCCAGGATATTATCAGTGTTGGAATAAAGTGCAGTTGCCGATCTGAAGTAGGGGGTGCTGAAGAATGTGGTGTCGTCCAGAGCCGAGGTAATGGAGACAGAGTGGATAACGTCAATTCGATTCTGTTTGAACTCTTCAATTAGAAAGCTCCAGTCCTCACTGGTAACATACTCAAACTCTATCCCGCTTATCTCACTAATTAGCTCAAAGAAATCAGCAGTTGCGCCTTTGGTTTTTCCATTGTCATAATAATCTATCGGTGGATAGGCCGCATCGTTTACAACACTGATTTTTCCATGTGCCTCCAATAACGCCTTTTCTTGTTTGCTAAGTGAAAACTCCGCACTGCAATACACACTCCAGAAACTGCAGAAGAACACAAAGACCCAAAAAGCGACACGGTAGGGAAATAATTGTGGGTAAGCTCTGTCCATAGAGAGTGTCGCCTGCCTATCTACAGCTTTCGGACGCAGTTTCTGCCATCGGACTTGGCGGTGTATAGCGCCTGGTCCGATCTAGAGATAAGTTCCTTTATTGTGTCTCCTTTCTGAAAATGCGCCAAACCAAAGCTGCCCGTTACTGGGCCGACGACAGGAAAATCTGAATCCGCCAGTGTCGATCTCAATTTTTCTGCCACTAACAATCCCGCCTCCAGATTTGTTTCTGGGCAAATTACCATAAACTCTTCCCCTCCCCACCGGCCGAGAATATCGTTACCTCTAATGCTCTTCTTAAATCGTTTGGCTGATTCGATGAGCACAACATCTCCTACTGGATGGCCAAAGTTATCGTTCACCGCTTTAAAGTTGTCCAAGTCGATAAGAATAATGCTCATGGAAATATTGTAGCGTTCGCATCGTTCCATTTCTCGCTCAAACTCAATCTCAAGTTTCAGGCGGTTATTGAGTTGTGTGAGCATGTCGGTGATGGCCGCTTCCGCCAACTTACGATTGTTGATTGCCAGTTCAGCATGGGCTTCTGCCAGTCGGTTTTGCACCTCTTTCATGTCGGTAATGTCAACGGCAATAGAATATTTGGCCTCTCTGCCATCGGGCCATGTGAGAGACTTGTCCTGCATTTGATACCATCGATCGTTGCATTCGTTAAAATGCTGGTATACATCAATGTATTGAGGTGATTCCGTTTTTTTTTGTTTTAATTTTTTTATATTGCAGTGGGAGCAAGGCGAACTCAGATTGTAGATGGCCTCATAACATTTTTTGCTACTATGAGAGGGCAGGTTTTCCTTCAGGAGGCCGTTAGTATAAATGAGATCGAGAGTTTCAATGTCAACCACGTATATACCAAACGGTATGGCGTCAAAAAGGCCAACAAATAGCTTGGCTTCAGGGGTGTGTAGTTCCCTATCCGTCATTGGGCAGGCCCCTTTGACTGGCAACAACTTTTTCGATGGTGTTTTTTAACTTTTCCGGTTTGATTGGTTTTAATACGTAACCTAATGCACCTGCAGAAATTGCTTCCATGACCATCTGCTCCTGACCGTGCGACGTTACCATAACTATTTTTACATCCGGGAACTGTCTGACCAGTATCCGTGTGGCTTCGATGCCATCGATATCCGGCATGGTAATGTCCATCGTAACAATGTCTGGGTTCACACGGCGGTAGGTTTGTTCCACTTCCTTACCGCTGGGGCAGCTGGCAATCACCTTGTGACCAATATCCTCAAGTATTTTTGTTATTTTTCTCACAGTGATTTCGGAGTCGTCAACCACCATCACATTTAGTGAACTCATGTTAATTCTCTCCAATGTAATTGAGTTGTGGATCAAATAATTCACGGGGACCAATGCAGTGAATCTGCAGCTTGCCAAAATCGGTTCCCAGTTCTGCTGTCAGAAACTGGGCTGTTTTGTTTTTGTGGATATTTTTTGCACCTGAAATGACGATTGGGGGAGAAACTCTGATTGCTTCCCCGCCAATGTTGAACTCACCCAGCGCATTGCCGAGAACAATGTTGATGAGGTCGGCAACCGTTTCTTCAATGTAGTCTTCAGGGTTGTCGTTGGGAGAGGGTAATTCAGCGGTATACTCTTCCATGATTTTTTTGGCGATGTTTTTGTCAAAGCTAAAGGCAAACAGCACGTCCAGGTGGCCCTCAACAGCCATGATGGACGTGAGATAATTCAATTCAAGGTTGTTTACGTTATAAAAATCGTAGCTAATATTCCGCGTGGATATATTGGACTCTTCCTGTAAGTAGGACTTGGCTCTCGCGCCCACCGCTTCAATGAGGTGCGATGTTTGTTGACAGACTTTGACCATGTTCGACCCCTGTTATTGACCCCATTGCTTTAGAATAGGCGAATATCAGAAAACTGCTTGTTAGATCGAAAGTCTGTCGGGGGGGAGTGTGTGTAGTCACTCCGGAGTCAGTTGTTTGGGATAACCGCTGTCGTTTCAATTTCAACTTTGGCCCGGTCTTCCATCAAGGCGACAACTTGCAGCATTGCCATGACGGGAAAATGTCTGCCAATGACGTCTCGGTAGGCTTGCCCTACTGCTTTCAGTGCGCCCAAATACTCCTGTTTATTGGTGATATACCAGGTCATGCGAGTAATATGTTCAGGTTTTGCGCCGCCGGCTCTTAATATCGCTACAGTGTTCTCCAAAGTTTTTCGCACTTGATCTGAGAAGTCATCACTTTGAAATTGCTCGTTTTCATCCCAGCCAATCTGGCCGCCAACGTAAAGCGTTTTGCCTTCCGCTAAAACGCCGTTTGAGTAGCCTTTGGGTTGGGGCCAGCCATCGGGTTGAATAAATTGCATCTCTTACGCCGCTCCTTCATTGATTAGTGTTTGGCGAGCAATGATTAACTTTTGAACCTCAGAGGCACCTTCATAGATACGTAAGGCACGAACTTCGCGGTAGAGCTCCTCGACTTTTACGCCGCTGGTAACCCCCAGCCCACCAAAGAGCTGGACAGCCGCGTCGATTGTTTGTTGAGCGGAGTCTGTGGCAAACAGTTTTGCCATGGCCGCCTCACGGGTCACTCGGTCAGCCACGCAATCTTTTGTCCAGGCTGCGCGGTAGATCAACAGGGCGCTGATGTCGATATTTAACGCCATCTCTGCCAACTGAGTTTGCACGCCGGGAATCTCTGTCATGGGTGAGCCAAACAGCTCGCGTGTGCTGGTGCGCAGTAGGGCTTCATCGAGTGCGCGCCGGGAAAAACCCAGGGCCGCTGCGCCGACTGTTGAGCGGCAGACGTCTAGTGTCGCCATAGAGACTTTGAAACCTTGTCCGGCTTCGCCTAGCATTTTGTGTTTGGGAATTTTGCAGTTGTTAAACGTAATGCGAGCCAGAGGGTGGGGGGCAATGACCTCTATGCGTTCAGCGATCTCTAAGCCAGGTGTATTGGCATCCAGAATAAATGCGCTGATACCTTTGGCGCCCGGTCCGCCCGTGCGCGCAAAAACCGTGTAAAAGTCAGCGATACCACCGTTAGAAATAAAGGTCTTTTCGCCACTGAGCACATAGTGATCGCCTTCTTCTGTGGCTGTTGTACTCATGGCGGCAACATCGGAACCCGCCTCGGGCTCGGTGAGTGCAAAAGCCGCCACTTTGTCGCCGGAGCGCACGTCGTTTAAATATTCTTGCTGAATCGCGTCAGAACCAAACAGGCTAATGGCGACGCTGCCCAGGCATTGCATGGCGAAGGCAAAGTCTGCCAAGCCAGAGTATCGAGCCAGAGTTTCACGCATCAGACACATGCTGCGCACATCCAGAGTCTCATCTGCCGCTCGAATGGCGACGGCGTATTTTAGAAATCCGCCCTCTGCTAGTTGTTTGACCAAAGCCTTGCATTCGGCGTCAACATCGATGTCTCCGTGTGGAGCGGCGTCCAGGTTTTGGGCACACCAGTTTTCAATGTCGTTTTTTCGCTCGCGGTGCACATCGTCCCAAAAGGGCCAGTGTTGGTAACTTGTATCGGTCATTAGTTGCCTCCAAATTCTGGTGTTTGTTTGGTGACGAAGGCTTTGTAGGCGCGTTCAAAATCAGCCGTTTGCATGCAGATTGCCTGAGCCTGGGCCTCGGCCTCAATGGCCTGATCAATGCTCATGTTCCATTCTTGTTGCAGCATGTTTTTTGTCATGCCGTGGGCGAAAGTCGGCCCTTCCAGTAATTGCTGGGCGAGTGCCTGGGTTTCACTCAAAACATGTTCAGGTTCACAGAGTCGATTTAAAAATCCCCACCGCTCCGCTTCTTCACCGCGCATAATGCGGCCGGTGTACAGCAGGTCAGAGGCTCGGCCCTGACCGATAATGCGTGGCAATATGGCGCACGCTCCCATGTCGCAGCCGGCGAGGCCTACCCGGGTAAACAGAAAACCTACCTTGGTGCCGGTGGTGCCGTAACGCATGTCACTGGCCATCGCAATAATGGCTCCTGCCCCCACACAAATGCCGTCAATTGCGGAAAGAATGGGCTGTGGGCAAGTGCGAATGGCTTTCACCAGGTCGCCGGTCATGCGAGTGAATTCCAGAAGATTGCGCATATCCATCCGGGTTAAAGGGCCGATAATGTCGTGCACATCTCCACCGGAACAAAAGTTACCACCCGCTCCCGTGATGACAACCGCTTTCACATCGTCGACATAAACCAAGTCGCGAAAGGTGTCCCTCAGCTCTGCATAGGAATCAAACGTCAGCGGGTTTTTTTTATCCGGAATATTCAGGGTAATCGTGGCGACACCCTGATGGAAAGACCAGAGAAAGTGCTGGGGCTCAAAGGTGGCCGGGTCAAATCGGTTCCTGTCTCGCATGGGTCCTGCTCCTGTCTTTAGAGGGCTAGCCATCTTTTGTGTTCATGAAACGTAGGCGTTATAAAGAATATAGCGCTTTCTGGCTTGATGGCGATGAGGCTCATTGTAGGGGTATAATCAATTACTAGCAAATATATTACATGTAACATAATATATTGGCTTTGCCCCTTAGTCTCAGGTGTTTGATCGTATAAGGCTTGTTTAATGGCTATGCTGGGGTTGTTTGGTATTTAGTTATTTTGGCAAAAAGAAGGTGAAGATAAGATGCCGCTATCCGATAAACATGTGGTTGTAACCGGTGCAGGAAAGGGTATTGGCGCAGCGATTGTGGATGCCTTGGCCGCCGAGGGCGCAAAGGTCAGTTTGATGGGGCGGACCCTGGCCCCCTTGCAGGCTAAAGCTTCTCAATTGCCTAGCGCCCAGGCTATTCAGCTAGATGTGACCGATAGCGGCGGGGTGAAGAAGGCGTTTCAATCCGCGCGGGATAACTTTGGCCCCATCGACATTTTAATCAACAATGCGGGTCAGGCGCATACGTCTCCTTTGCAATCCATGTCGGACGAACTTTGGCACGACATGATATCAGTCAACCTGAGCAGCGTATTTTTCTGCTGTCGGGAGGCTTTATCGGATATGCGCAAAACCGGCGAAGGCCGTATTGTTAACATTGCCAGTACCGCTGCGCTAAAGGGTTATGGATACGTCTCCGCCTATTGTGCGGCAAAACACGGCACTCTGGGTTTAACTCGATCACTGGCACTGGAAACCGCGACAAAAAATATCACCGTCAATGCTGTGTGTCCGGGTTACACCGAAACGGCTTTGATTCAAAAGTCTATAGAAACCATTGTTGAAAAAACCGGGCGAAGTGCCGAAGAGGCCATGCAAACCCTCACCGCCAGTAACCCACAGGGGCGCCTCGTGCAGCCTGCCGAAGTGGCCAATGCTGTGTTATGGCTCTGTTCGCCCGGCGCCGAAGCTGTCACCGGCCAGTCGATCACGGTCGCCGGCGGCGAAGTTATGTAGCTCCTCCACCTCTCACTTTATTGGCTATAGTTCAGGTATCCAGCCACACATATCTAATGTCGTTATTAAATAGTGTTCGGCAATGGTAAATCGCGCTCAAGACCTGGAGATAGCAATGAAGCTGAATCGTCAATTAAACCTGTTAACGGCCCCAATGTGTCTGGGTGCTTTGTTTCTCTGTTCTCAAAATCTTCGGGCAGATCCAGAAAAACCTTGGTCGGCCGATTTGGAGCTGGGTTATGTAGCGACAACGGGAAACACTGAAACCACCACGATAAAAACTCGGGCAGACCTTACCTACGAAGGTGAGAAGTGGAAGAACCTTACCCATTTTGATTCATTGAATACCCGGGAAGAAGAAGGCCGTTCAGCTGAAAAATATTTCATCTCTAACAAGCTGGATTATAAACGCGACGACAACAGTTATTGGTTTATGTATGCCTCTCTAGATGATGATCGTTTTAGCGGTTTTGAATGGCAGGCCACAGGTTCGGCGGGTTATGGCCGAACATTTTTGCAAAGTCGCGAAAATATGACCCTGGATATTGAGGCGGGCCCCGGTTACCGCGCGAGTAAAATTGCGGATGAACTGGAGGGGGATACCGAAGACGAAGTCATTTTGCGTGCTTATGGTAAATATCAGTGGTCGGTGAGCAAAAATGCGGTTTTTGAGCAGGAGCTGTCTATGGAATCCGGTGCGGAAAATACAATTTCTAAATCGACATCTTCGATCAAGGCCACCATTGTGGGTGAGCTGGCACTAAAGCTCGCCTACATCGTGAAATACACCGATACCGTGCCAAGCGGTAAAAAACATGCGGATACTGAGACTTCCGTGACCTTGGTTTACAGCTTTTAGCGCAAGCACTTTAAGGAGCACTGTCTTCACTGAAGGCGCGATTGACACGAGTTAATAAATCCAGCAGTTGGCGGCTATCGGGTAGATCCAACTTGTTAAGCAGGTGCTCCGCCCACTGTGCGTGGGTGCCGGCCATCTCATCAAACAGTGTTTGGCCTTTTGAGGTCAGCCCCACCTGAATGACCCTGCGGTCTTCCGGGCTGGCTTGCCGGTCGAGCAGTCCCTCTGAGATCATTCTATCAACAAGCCGGGTGATATTGCCCTTGGAGGCGATGAGTTGCTGTGCCAGTTTACCCATGGGCAGCCGATCCGGTTTGCAGCGATTGAGTTGTGACATGACATCGAAGCGAGACAGGCTCTGTTTAAAATTCTTTTGGAAGCGGGTCTCCATCTCCTGCTCAATGGTTTTTGAGCATTTAGCCATCTGCAACCAGAGTTTTAGGTAGAGAGTACTCGAATCGTCGCTGTCTGAGCCGCTTGTTGTTTGCATGTTGGGTGAACCCTGGGTATGTGCCAGCTGCCGTCATGACATTGACCGAGTGCGGTCAGATGCTAGCCTAATTGCACGTATTGTATTACATCGAATAGTGAGCCACATAATTATATTACACGTAATCTTAACGCTGGGCTCAGGTGCACCGGGGTCTGTAGGGCGGAAATCAAATGGAGGATTATATTCTATATAAATATATTACATGTAAACTAAAAAGGTGTAATATGTTTCTTCAAACAGTGACCGAGTGTCAATAATCTGCTGAAAGGTAGGGTATTGCTGGGTTAGAAATCAGAGTGCCACTGATGCGGGGCGCAGAAATTCCGGCTTGAGTGGGCTAATCAGGAGCTTGATTGTGAAGATAACCGTCGTGGGAGGTGGGCCGGGAGGTCTGTATTTTGCACTCTTAACTAAAAAGCAGCGCCCGGATTGGGACATCGAAGTGTTTGAGCAAAACCGCGCAGACGATACTTTTGGTTTTGGTGTGGTGTTCTCCGATGAAACCCTGGAGGAATTTCTGTCTCGAGACAGTGAATCCTACGAGCGTATTCGCAATAATTTTGCTTATTGGGATGACATTGTTATTCGCTTTAAGGGTGAGGATATCCGCTGTGAGGGCAACGGTTTCTGCGGCACCTCCAGAGTCAGCTTGTTAGCACTGTTACAGGAACGCTGTGTGGAAGTTGGCGTCAATCTGACGTTTGAGGCGCGCATTGAGCCAGAAACACTCATCACTCGCTTTGCTGACTCGGATATTATTCTGGCGGCCGATGGTATTGGGTCTCCCATTCGCGAATATTACAAAGAGCAGTTTCAGCCCAGCACGGTGATGAAATCCAATCGGTTTTGCTGGATGGGTTCAAAGCGCCCCTTGAAAGACTTCACTTACTTTTTTAAAGAAACAGAGCACGGTTTAATCTGTGCCCACACATACCAATACGAACCGGGGCTTTCGACCTGGATTTTTGAAATGTCTGATGAATGCTGGTTGGGGTGGCAATTCGAAGAGTTTGACGAAGAGGGATCAAGGGCCAAACTGGAAGAGATTTTTGCTGAAGAGTTAGATGGGCACGGTTTAATTTTAAACCGCTCCTTGTGGCGGCAGTTCCCAAGAATTTTTTGCAATAATTGGCATTACAAAAACATCGTGATTTTGGGCGACGCAAAAGCCTCCGCCCACTTTTCAATCGGGTCGGGAACAAAACTGGCGATGGAATGTGCCATCGGTTTGCACGATGCGGTGATAGAGCACGGAGAAACAAGTGTTGAACAGGCGTTCCAGGCCTACGACAAATTACGGCGTGTTCCCGCACAAATTGTACAACACAACGCCGACGTTTCTCTTGCCTGGTTTGAACACATGGATCGCTCGTGGGACATGGGCCCCATGCAATTTGCCATGGTGGTCATGTGTCGATCCAAATCGGTCACCTACGATAACTTGATTTTGCGCGATCCCGCTTTTGTTGAAAAAGCGGATACGGAATGGTATCAGCGTTACTTTGAAGAGACAGGTAACGATTATCGAGAAAGTCGCCCCACACCAATGTTCACACCTTACAAACTGAGGGAAATGGAGCTGCGCAATCGCGTTGTTATGTCTCCTATGGCTCAATATTCTGCCGATGAAAATGGCGATCTCACGGATTGGCACATGGTGCACTACGCGGGGCACGCCAAGGGCGGCATGGGCATGGTGTACACCGAAATGACCTGTCCGTCGCCAGAAGCACGTATTACTTTGGGCTGCCCGGGAATGTGGTCAGACACGCAGGAATCGCAATGGAAGCGTATCGTCGATTTTGCACATCGCTATACCGGTACCAAAATGTGTATGCAGCTCGGACATTCGGGGCGCAAAGGCTCGACCCAGTTAGGTTGGGAAAAGATGGATCATCCGATCGCCGCTGAAGAAAAAAACTGGCCCATCAGTTCTGCTTCCCCCATTCCCTATTTTGACGGCTTGTCAGCAGTGCCTGTTGAGTTGGATTCACAGGGAATGGAAAAGGTGATCAATGATTTTAGACAGGCCGCCATTAGAGCTGAGCGTGCGGGCTTTGACATGCTGGAATTGCATTGCGCGCATGGTTATTTGCTGGGATCCTTTTTGTCGCCGTTAACCAACCAGAGACGTGATGGCTATGGTGGCAGTGTTGAAAATCGCTTGAAGTTTCCCCTCGCTGTTTTTTCGTCAATACGCGAGGTGTGGCCCGCAGAAAAACCCATGTCTGTTAGGATTTCTGCTTGTGACTGGAAGGAAGGTGGCATTTCAGAGGCCGACACTTTTGTGATTGCCGAGGCTTTCCGTGATGCGGGGTGTGATTTAATTGATGTGTCCGCAGGCCAAACCGTACCCGACCAAGAACCCGTTTATGGCCGCATGTTCCAGGTGCAGTTTTCAGAGGCTATTCGCAATGTCCCTCACATCGCAACGATGACGGTTGGCAGTGTCACCGATGCGGGTCAAATTAATACGGTATTACACACGAGGCGCGCAGACTTGGTCGCAGTTGGCAGGCCACATCTCTGGAATCCCTATTTCACCCGTCACGCCGCGGCCAGTTATGGCGTAGAGGACAATCAAGGGTGGGAGCAGCAGTACCTGTCTGGGCAGCAACAAGCTTATAGTGTGCTGGGTAAGGCGCGGGACGCACAGTTAGTTTTACAGCGTAAGGCGAAACCCAAACGTCACTATAAAGAACAGAACACGCCGGGAGAAAGTTAGCCACTCATGTTTGTTAAACCGTATCAGCAATCGACAACAATACGTTTTGCACATTGTGATCCGGCGGGCATTGTATTTTACCCTCGCTACTTTGAAATGATTAACAACGTTGTCGAGGACTGGTTGGCTGAGGCCTTGCATTGGCCACTGCCACACATTGTTCTTGAGCGCGGCGAAGGTTTTCCAACGGTTAATGTTGAGTGCCAGTTTTTGAGTTCTGCCCGTTTAGGTGATGTGCTGATATTTGAGCTCTCCGTTTTAAAAATAGGTAACAGCGCTTGTACTCTATTGATCGAGGCCCACTGTCAGAATAAAACCGTGCTCAAAGCGAGCCATGTTCTGGTTTATACTTCTCTCGGTACCGGCACGGGAAAGACGGATGCCGAACGGGAACGCAGTTTGCGTATACCTGATGAGCTGCGCGCTGAAATGATGCGATATCTCATCCAGTCATAAAGGATTATTAAATGTACAACGCGTATATCTACGACGGTTTGCGAACACCTTTTGGTCGCCATGCAGGTTCACTTTCATCTGTTCGCGCTGACGATTTATTGGCTGGTTTGTTAAAAGCGGTGATGGCGAGAAACGCCAGTGCAGGGCCCTTGCTCGAAGACATCATTGTTGGGGCCACAAATCAGGCTGGAGAAGACTGTAGAAATGTGGCACGCATGTCAGGTCTATTGGCAGGCTTGCCCATTGGCGTCGGTGGGCAAACGGTCAATCGCCTGTGTGGCAGTAGTCTTGCTGCAGTGCTCGACAGCGCCCGGGCAATTCACTGTGGCGATGGTGATTTCTATCTTGCGGCGGGTGTGGAATCTATGAGCCGCGCACCCTTTGTTTTAGCCAAAGCTGAATCGGCCTTTAGTCGCAATGGGGCGTTGTTTGATACCAGCATCGGTGCGCGTTTTCCGAACCCTGTGTTGCTAGCCAGTGTTGGCGACGACACGATGCCGCAAACGGCCAACAATGTTGCGCGCGAGTGGGGAATCACACGAGAGCAGTGTGATCGTTTTGCAGCGTCCTCCCAGGCTAAATATCAGAGCGCCAGTGAGACCGGTTTTTTTGATCAGGAAATGATGGCGGTAGAGCTTAGTCAAGGTCGAAGAAAACCACCTGTTTCCGTAGCGCATGATGAGCACCCCAGGGCCGACTCAACATTCGCCGTGCTCGAAAAGCTTAAACCTTTGTTCCCGGACGGTGTGGTGACCGCCGGCAATGCCTCTGGAATTAACGACGGGGCCGCAGCATTATTACTCGGCAGTCGAGAGGCTGGCGAGCGCCTTGAAATGAGCCCGCGGGGGCGGGTCATAGCCGGTGCTATTGCGGGGGTAGAGCCACGAATAATGGGAATTGGCCCCGTAGAGGCCATTAAAAAAGTCTGTGCCCGAACAGGTTTGAGCCTGGCGGAGATGGACGTTATTGAAATCAATGAAGCCTTTGCTGCCCAGGCACTGGGGTGTATGAAATTGCTTGGGATTGCGGAAGACGACAACCGAGTAAACCCAAATGGTGGCGCCATCGCCGTGGGCCACCCACTGGGCGCCTCGGGTGCAAGAATTGCCCTGACTGCACTGCGTCAGTTGGAGCGCTGCCAGGGTCGCTATGCCGTGGTGAGTATGTGTATCGGCATGGGTCAAGGAATTGCGTTAATTATTGAAAGGGTTTGATGTGGTCTTGAATAGGAATTATTCTAGGGCAAATTTTTGAGGGTAAACAACATGGTATCAGCACTAGTATTAATGAATGTTAAACGGGGTTCATCCTCCGCGGTGGGAGAGAGCTTGGCCGGTATGGAAGGCATAACAGAGGTTTTCTCAGTGGCTGGGCGCTATGACCTGATTGCCATGATTCGAGCCGAAAGCAATGAGCGGCTGGCAGAGTTGATTTCCGGCGACATCGCTAAAAAAGAAGAAGTGACGCACACTGAAACCCTGATTGCTTTTAAGGTCTTTTCCAAACATGACCTGGAAGCGATGTTTGATATTGGTATCGAATAAGCTGCTTTTTATAGAGACTGCAAGTCCTCTAGCTGAAGCGCCTGAACAAACAGGTTAGCAGGGGAGTCTGCCTGGTCGAGCATACGGGTGAGGGCATGCCACTCCAGTGGTAACCCTTTTTCCGTCAAGGGCACAGCAGAAATCGTGTATTTGTCGAGATAGGGTTTAATGGTCCAGCGTGGCAATATCGAAATACCCTGGCCTGCGGCAACAAAGGCGATAACCGCCTCTGTCACCCCCGCCCGGATAACTTTCCGTGGCAAAATCTGATAGCGACTAAAAAACTGCTCATACTCCCGGCCGCGTTCCGGATTGGTGTGGTAGGCGATGTAGGTTTCCTTTTCAAAATCTTCCGGCATAAGGCATTTTTCTTTCGATAGTCGGTGACCCTTGGGCACTACAGCAATCATTTCGTCTTCGAAAAGACGGGTGGCTTTTAGTGTGCCGGGGTGAACAATCCCCGAGACGATTGACAGGTCAATGAGACCCTTCCTCAGTGCGGCATAGGGGTTCTGCGAGACATCGGCAATCACCTCAACCCCAACCGCTGGGTAATTCTGTTCGAATCGCTTCAGAAACCCCGGTAGCCAACTATAGTTACAGTAGGTTTCAAGCCCGAGACGAACCACGTGCTCAATGCCTTCCGAGAGTTTGTCGATGTCGTTTTCGGCCCGCTCAATTTCACCGAGCACCACTCGGGCGGCCGCCAGCAGGCGTTTGCCTGCATTGGTGGGCATCAGCTTCTTGTTCTCTCGGTAAAACAGGATGGTATTGAGTAATCTTTCCGCCTCTTTTATGCGATGGCTGAGAGCTGACTGCGTTACACCGATATGACTGGCGGCCTCCGATACACTGCCCGAATCGGCGACCTGGGCAATCATTTGAAGGTGTCTGGTGCTGAGCTTAGTGGGCATGGCTCTGGTTGGCCTTTAGCAGTATGAATTTAATTAATACATCCAATGAGTTTTATGAGATTCACTCAAGTTGAGTTTGGCCATAAACTGATTTGATTACAAGTATTTTCCAAGAGATCAATCGCCATGCAAGACAAGTCAATTGAAGGGGCTCACGCTGTTGATATCAGCGATGAGAAAATCCACTGGGACCAGGACATCAGTTACGGCCAATACCTGAATCTTGAGGGTATCCTCAACTGCCAGAACCCCCGCTCTGATAAACACGATGAAATGCTGTTTATTGTCATTCACCAAGCCTCTGAGTTATGGATGAAGTTGTGCCTGCATGAGGCTCGCACTGCCGCCACTTTGATTGCGAACGATGACTTGAGGCCGGCCTTTAAAATGCTGACGCGTGTGTCGCGTGTGCAGGAACAATTACTGAGTGCCTGGGGCGTGTTGGCAACAATGA
>CAJWCA010000095.1 GCA_913020395.1 uncultured Cellvibrionales bacterium
TATAACGCTTGATAAAGTCAGTTAGATTGCTGGCTCGCTCGCCGATGACTGTCAAGCCTTCGCCGACATCATCTTTCCAATCCTTCGACAGAGGGTTTTGATCGACTAATTTTCTGAGTGATTGGCTGATAGAGCTGATAGGATATAGTGAGTTGTTCACTTCATGGCTTATCACCCGGATTAGATTTTTCCATGCTTTTAACTCCTCCTCTCGCAATACGGCTTTTAGGTCTGTAATGAACAATAGTTTCCGTTGCATGCCGGAATCTCGATAATTATCCAGACGTATCTTCCATCGTCCCTTGCCGCCCGGAAATGCCCGCTCAACTAATTCTGGATGTTCCAGGGCCAAACAGTCCCCGAGTTCCATTTGTGTTGCCGTTTTTCCGACTAATTCTTTGTAGTCTTTTCCCATTAGGCGGCCAGCGGCGGGGTTGGCCAGTTTGACTTTCTCTTCTGCATCAAAAGCAAAGATTGCCACATCAATTTGAGCAATCGCCTTATTCAGTAAGCGATACGCCTCTTCCGTGGTTATACGTTCATCGCTAAGTGTTTCTGACAGAAGAAATATTTGTTGTGTGAGATCAGCCAGTGGGCCTTCGGTTTCTCTTTGGTTCCCACGCAATGTGAAGTCCCCGTTTCGAATGGCCTCCACCAGGTTTGACAGTGTTTGAAACTGGAAGCCCAATTGTTGTTTGATTGCCCAGGAAAAACCAAATACGCTCAGTGTTAAGAGGCTGGCGAGCAGAAACTTTGCGTAGTTAGAATAATCAAATTGCCATAATACAATCATTGAAAAAATGTAGGACGGAAGAGCAGCCGCTAATGAGAAGCGAAATATTTTGACAGGAAAGTTTGTTGGTTTGTTTGAGTTCATAATCTATTGGCTTGAAAAATAATCTCGCTAAAGTCCAAACTTTTCCAGTCGACGATAAAATGCGCTGCGGCTATATCCAAGAGAAGTTGCGGCCTCTTTAGCATTTCCATTGTGTTTCCTCAGTACAAGTTCGATCAGTTTTTTTTCAGCCTGTTCCAAGGTGAATTCTGTCCAGTCAATATTCGATCCGCCCGGCTCCAGGAGTTCGGATGGTTCTTGTTTTAGTAGAAGATCACTGGCTTGTATTTGAGTGTCTGTCGACATCAACACCGCACGTTCTATCAAGTGGTCCATTTCTCTGACATTTCCGGGCCAGGAGTAATGCCTAAGGCTTTCCATGGCTTCTGAGCTAATGTCGGAGATTTCACGCTGATATTTAATTGAATGTTTCTCCAGGAACTGCCTGGCGAGTATCTCTATGTCTTCTTGCCTGTCTCGAAGTGGAGGTAGTATTATTTCTATGCTGTTTACCCGAAAGTACAAATCTTGTCGAAACTGCTTTAGTTCTACCAAGTGATCGAGTTCTGCATTGGTTGCCGAAATTAAGCGGACATTGGCGTGCTGGCTTTTGCTGCTTCCGAGTTTTTCAAATTCGCCGTTCTCCAAAACGCGTAACAATTTTTGTTGCTGACTGATTGGAATGTTGGCAATTTCATCCATAAACAACGTGCCGCTATCGGCCAGCTCGAATCGACCAATACGGTTGGACTTTGCGTCGGTAAAACTCCCTTTGACATGGCCGAAGAGTTCAGATTCGAAAATAGCTTCGCTGATGGCGCCCATGTTAACCGCAATAAAGCTATATTTAGATCGGGCTGACTGTGCGTGAATGAGTTTGGCAAGCTGACTCTTGCCTGTGCCATTTTCTCCGCGTATTAATATGTTGATGTCAGTTTCCGCAACGTTCTCTACTATCTTCATTACAGACTGCATGGCTTTGGACTTGCAAACCCAGCCGTCGGTGCTGCTTTCGTCACGCAACAGTGCGTTTTCAGATTCAAGGCGTTGTGTGCGAAGTTGACTTTGTCGAAGCGCCAGCAGGTTGTTTAAGATATTGTTAAGTCGATTGTTGTCGCAGGGCTTTTCGATAAAATCATTGGCACCTCTGCGCATGGCATCCACAGCAATGTCTATGGTCCCCCAGCCTGTCATGGCAACAATGGGTATACTTGAATCCAAAGCGCGTATGTCACTGATCAGTTGCAGGCCTTCGCTGCCGGAGGTTGTATCCTGTTGATAGTTAAGATCCATTAACACCAGATCAAAATCACTCTCTTTCAGGGCCAGCAGAACCTCTTTGGGTCTGGAGGCGCTTGCAGATTGGAAACCGCTAATCTTAAGCTGAAGTTTTAGCGCAGAAAGCACATTGCGGTCGTCGTCTGCTAGTAATACTTTATAGCTCATTCGAAAAATTCTGCTGTGTGATCAATTCAATGGTTTGGGGGCTGGCACCCTGCTTAAGACAAGCTATTTCTGTCGCTCGATTGTTACATCTCTAACTCTATAGTAATTGAGCGGGATTACCAATTTGCCACTGACACCGTTTGTCCGCTGTGTCAGTGGAAAATCTGGATTCATTCGTGATGCAATGCGTGGTTGGGTTCCAGTTGCAGGGTTTTGAATGCTGGAAATAGTGTGGCCACAAAGAAAAAGAACGCAATTATCGGGAGGATAACCCCAGTGACAATCCAATAATAACTCGAGAGATTTATCAGGGTGCCAGAAAGAGCCATTATGCCGAAGTGCCCTAAATAGGCCCCCGCCGCGCCGCCAACTAGTAGAGTAGCACTGCTCTGTTTGATCAGCAGCTGGTAGATATGTTGATCTTCCGCTCCAAATGCCCGACGAATCCCAAACTCCTGGGTGCGCTGAGAGACGCTGCGACTCATGATGCCGTAGATGCCGGCTACCGCTAGAATAAGCGCTAGAACTCCAAAGATGACAAATAGCTTACCGATAAAGCGCATCCCGCCGACTCTGCGTTCCAGCCGATCGCTCAAAGACATTATGTGGTAGAGCGGTATATTGGGGTCCGCATTTGCCGCGGCCTGGTTGAGGCTGTGTTGCAAGAGGTAGGGATCCAGCGTGGTCTTGATTGCAACGTACTGATATTGGTAGGCCAGTTGACTGTTGGGCACATAGATCGCAGATCGAAACTGTTCCTGCCCAAAGGGTTGGGAGTGTGTTACATGTTGCGAGATTCCGACAATGGTTAGCCAGGCCTCGTCTGCGTTGGCGGGGTTTAGTTTTATGCGCTTGCCGATAGCGTTGCCGTCGGGCCAGTGTTTGTGGGCAAATTTCTCACCCACAATAACAACGGGTGTACTGCTGAGTGTATCTCGTTCGTTAAAGGCTCTACCTGACAAGATATCTATGCCCAGAACATCAAAATAGTTGTTGGAGGTCGTGATGAAGTAGGTGCGGGGGAACCGTTGATCTTGGTTTTCCATTCCTTCTATTAAAACAGGTTCTCTGCCCGATGAGCGACCGGGAAAGGCGCTGCCGGTAGTGGCGCTGTCAACACCTGGCGTGGCTTCAAGTAGTTTGATTAGTCGCTGGTGGTAGCCTAGCCGGTTTGCAGTGGTGCCGTAATCAGAGCTTGTTAGCCCGACACGGGCAGTGAGATATCCTTTGGGGTCAATGCCGTAGTCAGCATTCAGGGCGTCGTTGACGCCAAAAATCATGGCGCCAGCGGTGATCAACATGGTGCTTGAAAGAAAGATCTCCGCTGCCACGAGTAAACGGGTCATCTGGCCGGAGCGCTTGCTTTGAGCGCCGCGGGTTCCATCGCGTAAGGTGGCATTAACATCACTGTCAGACGCTTTTAGCGCGGGAAAAAGCCCTGTCAGTAAAGCGGTTACGATGACAATAATCAGCGATGCGATGAGTTCGTCGATTCCCAGTTCGAAAGTCCACCAGGGGAATACCCAGCCGCCAAAGTTGTGAAATAGAGGCTCACTGATATCCAGGCCCCAGCCGGCTATGACAAGCCCAAAAAAACCACCAATCGCACAGATGATCATTGTTTCAAGAAATATTTGTCGAACAATGCGTGCTCTGGGAGCGCCCAGCGCCGTTCGAATGGCAATTTCCCGGCTGCGCTCCACCGCACGGGCCAGCATAAGGTTACCAACATTGGTCACAACTAAAGCCATGATGAAAACAGTTGCGCCCATCAGGCTGTAGATGATGATCATGCTGTTGTCCATAGCAACCTGTACCAGAGTTCGGCTATGAACAGTGATGTTGGTATTCGTTTTTGGAAATTTATCGCTCAATTGCTGGGCAAGTTTAGACAGCTCACTATGACCTGCAGATAGGGAGACTCCCGGTTTTAATTGCGCAGCGATAGACAATTGCCATCCCCCCAGCCCCGGATCCTGTCCTTCAGCCACTTTTATGGGTACCCAAATTGATTGGCTGTCTGGATAGGCAAAACCCTCTTGCATGACACCGATGACGGTGTGGGCGCGACCGTTGACCTGTACCGACTTTCCAATGATATCCTTGTCTGCATTGAAAAAATCTTGCCAGACTTGATGAGCAATAATTACAACAGAGGAGGTGTCGGGGCTTCTAACGTTATCAACAAAAGCCTGCGGCACATCGTCATCGGAGAATACTCGCCCCATCAAGGGACGTGCGCCGAGAAGTTTAAAGGCGTCTGGCTCAATGAGTGATCCTTCGTAGCGCTTGGCGTGTTCTCCATCAGACAGTGTTGATGTGACATTGATATAGGCGCTGAACACCTCAAAGCTTTTTTGCCGTTGCTTTATGTAATGATAGTCGTGAGCATACATCGTGCCGCCGTTGTTCTGCGTGCCGTCGACCATTGAGTCTACAATCACCAATCGGTCGTAGTCAGGGATGTCCAGTTGTTTGTAGGCCAGCATATTGATAATTGAGAACATATAAATAGCCAGGCCAAGACCAATGGCCATGACTGCAATCGTTAGAGTGGTAAACCCCGGTGTCTTTAAAAGTAGGCGCCAGGCATATTTAATATCTCTGATCATGATAGAACCCCTAAGCGGCCTGAGTATTAAGTTGGGTATCTTCAACGATGCGACCGTCGAATAAACTGATGCGCCTCGAGGCGGTATCTGCCGAGAACGCATCGTGTGTCACCATACATATTGTGGCCCCTTCTCTGTGAAGCTCATGCAGGATGTCCATCACGATTTGCGCATTTTTTGAATCCAGGTTTCCAGTGGGTTCATCGGCGAGAATGATAGAGGGCGACCCTGCCAGTGCTCTGGCAATAGCCACACGCTGTTGTTGTCCGCCAGAAAGTTGTGAGGGAAAGTGACGATCACGGTGCCCCATTTCAACTTTTTCCAGCGCTTCATTGACTCTGTGTTTGATATCGCTGGCACTTAAATCACTTCGATAAGTGAGGGGGAGCTCTACGTTTTCATAGACATCTAAATTGGAAATCAGATTAAAAGACTGAAAAATGAAACCGATTTCCTTGTTTCTTATTCTGGCGCGTTCTCGCTTGTCGAGTGCGACTGTATTTTTTTGGTTGAGAATATATTGGCCGCTCGATGCCGTGTCCAGCAATCCCAGTAGTGCTAACAAGGTAGACTTGCCGCAACCAGATGGTCCTGTAATTGAAACGAACTCGCCTTTTCTAACGGCGACTTCGATATTGGACAAAGCGAGTGTTTCGATTTCGTCGGTCAAAAACGATTTATCGACATTGTTTAATTCAATGATAGTGGTCATGTTGGTTTGCCCTAGTTGATAAGTACGGTGTTAAACTGTTGCCAATTTGAGGTGTCCGAGAGCACGATGGTATCGCCCACATCCAGCCCGGAAAGAATTTGAATTTTGCTGGCAGATGCCTTGCCAAGTTGAACATTGACCTTGTGTGCAAATCCCTGTTCATCCAAACGATATAGCTTGTTTCCGTCATTGCTACGAACAAAGGCAGGGCGCTCGATGAATAGGGTATTCGATAAGTTTGTAACGTCTACCTTTGCTGTGACACTTAAGTCCGGTCTCGCATTTTCGGGTAAGACGCCGTTCAGTTTGATATCAACCTGAACTCGCCCGTTAACCACGTTGGGGTCAATGCGGGTGACTTCTCCTTGAAACTGTTCTCGGCGAATGTCGATAGTTGCCTGTTGGCCAAGTTCAACTTCCGCGATAAGTTGCTCAGACAATTGCACTTCGGCATAGAGGCTTGTGGGGTCTACAATTTTTGCCAGCAGGCCGCCGGCACTTATTTGCTGACCTTGCTTAAGTTCAGTCTCCTGCACAACGCCTTCTGTCGGCGCAGTCACCCGTAGGGCGACGACTCGCTCTTCGGCTCTTTGTAAGGCTTTCATTGATTTACGGGTTTGAGCCGTTTTGGCCTTTATTTGCGCCGCGACATTGTGGGAAGATTTTTCTTGTAGTTGCTGTTGAATACCCCAGCTGCGTTTCAATTGTTCAACTTTGAGTTGTGTTCTCTTGTAGTCGATCTGAGAAACTACACCCGACTTTCTATTGATTAGTTGGGTCTCCGCTTCTAGCTGCAAATGGGCACTTTCATAAGCAAATTGTGCCTGCAGCGTGTCGGCCTTCTGTTTTAATGCGTTAGCGGCAAGGGCCACCTGTAGTGCGGCGAGCTCAGCTTCCAGTGTTTCCTGCTCCCAGCGCAGTTCTTCCGTTGCCTGCATCAGCTCTGGGTTCGATAGTTGTACAATGACGTCGCCCTTGGTGACCCTTGCGCCGGCCTTTACAAATACCCTCTCGACTCGCCCAGTAACCCGTGATGCCAGCCAGGTAATATTATCCGGGGCCAGTACGCCGTTTCCACTCACACTCACGGCCATTGGTCCCTGTTGAACCTGCGAAAAGAGCAAGTGATCTCCATTAACTTGTAAGTCTGCATTGGAAAATTGTTGGCCGTAAAAATACAGGCCCAAAAATAGACACGCGACCAATGTTATACCGACATTTTTGGGCTTGGCCCATGCGGGTCTGTTGTTTGTCTCTCTTTTGATATCCATGTTGCTTACCGCGTTGTTTACTAAATTCAAGCCGTTTCAATACAAGCGATATAGCCAAAACCGTGCCAATTAGCTAAGTGATTGATACTGTTGAATAATTTTATTAACGCAGAACTTAAACACAGCTAGTGTCCCACTGCTGGGAAAAATGTTTCCCGCCAGCGGGAATGCCGGCCGGGCTAATGGTGTCAGGAAATTTTACACTTCTATTATATAAGCCAGAGGTATGGGGCTCGTTGGCCTTAAAACCTATTGATTTATCAAGGTATTTTTAGCTTGGTGTAGAAGATGCATGAATTTACAGTTATATCTGACGGGCACCCTCGTCAAGGAAGAACCGAAATTTCGAGAGTCATCGTCAAGTATTCCTGGTGAAACTGTGGAGCCAGATTATGAATATTGACCGAGCATTTATGCTCCCCCTTATAGCCGTTCTTTTGTTACTTGCATTTACTCAGCCAGTCGAGGCAAGGCTCATTCGCTTTGATAGTTCGCTGGAGTCTCTGGATGTATCGTTGCTTGAAAATAATGGCGCGATAGAGGTGGATTTTGTTGGTAGTGACACCAACACTGAGATTCCCTTTTCAATCAATTTCTTTGGCACGACTTACAGTTCGGTATTTGTCAATGAAAACGGTATTCTCAGTTTCGGCGCTGCCTATACCGGCGACACGGGTGATGTGAATGCGCTCATGAATTCTGGTATCCCACTGATCTCTGGTTTATTTGCCGACGCTGATATCGGTTTTGCACAATTGGTCACCACCGGTACTGACTTTGACAATATGCTCATCGACTTGTATTCAACCTATCAAGGCTATACCGACGCTGATCCCGACAGTCAGGTATTTAATCAAATACAATTTGGTTTTCTGGATGTGCTCGCTGGTGATTTTACGCTTGAGCTTAACTATGGTGATGTGGATTGGGAGACGGGCAATGATGACGGTGGTGTATTCGGGCAGGCAGGGGCAACGGGTATTGCGCCCTGGGTAGGTTTTTCAAACGGTGCCGGTTTAGGCTTTGAAGTTGACGGCTCGGGTATTGCTGGCGCTCTGTTGAGCCCTGATGGTGCAGGAGGTCAGAGCGATGAATTCTGCTTGGCCAACCCACTGAGCCTGGGGTACTGTAGAGACATCGCATTCCAGTTTATCGATGGCATCCCCTACATCGATGGTGTGGCAGTATCTCTCGATCAGGTCTCGGTGCCCGAACCTGATTCTCTCTGGTTATTGTTATTAGGTGGGTTGCTGCTGCAGTTGCAACGCTTTTCTGTGTCTCGCAGAAAAGCGCCAGTATCTCAAATAAGGCCTCAGGCTATTCCCTGAACTGAAGAAGGATGCAAAACTCAGCGCCGGGGTCACGATTGACCAGTTGTACTTTGCCGCCCATTGCGACGGTTAGCTCATTTACCAGAGCTAGACCAATACCAGTGCCTGGAGTGGTACGTGTCATCTCATTCCCTGCCCGGTAGAATAGATCGAAGATTCTCGCAGAGTTCTCTTTGTCGACACCCGGCCCATAATCTCGAACACCAAAACAAATAAACTCCGTGCCGCTTTCCTTGGTCGTTTTTTTACTAAAGTTGATATCAATTATCTGCCGCTCTTTATCACTAGTGTTGTGATCCCTGGAGAATTTAATGGCATTGTCAACAAGGTTAATCACAATTTGTGAGAAGGCATCCTGATCAATCAACAAATCGACGTTGCCGCATTCTTCTTTATTGATATGGATACGAAAGTCAATATTATTCTTTTCAATCAGAGTTGACACTTTAGAGCGAATGATATCAATCGCGCTTTCTACAGGTGTAAACTCAAGCTGAATGCCCTGATCATGTCGGCTTAACTTTGATAGCCTCAGTACGTTTTCAATGAGTCTGCCCAGGCGCTCGCTTTCGAAAAAGATAAAGTCATAATAGGATTTCTTTTTCTCTTCATGAGCAACCATGCCTTCGCGCAACATGTCTGAATACATGATGATCGAGGTTAAGGGTGTTTTCAGTTCATGGCTGACGGCGGACACAAAATTGAGTCGTTCTTCATTGAGTCTTATTTGCCGCAGGCCTAATCTGTAGATTATCCACAGGCCGACAAAAACAATAATGATAACGGCGCCCAGCAAATAGATAGCCATTGCCGAGGCGGGTCCCATGGGGATTTCATTAGTAGAGAATTTTAAGGTGATGCCTTTGAAGGGGTGCTTCAATTCGCTGTAATAGAAACCTTCAGCAAACTGATCAATGTCGCCAGTGATCATATTGACCCGGGTTTTTCCCTGTTCAAACTTTGAGACCAGTGAGATTATCTCTCTGTCTTCTCGCCTAATCTGCACCATAACTGGGCTGTCAAAGTCCATGCGAGCAAACATATCGGCGAGTGTTTCTTCTATAAATGTCTTTTCTTGGACAACGAAACCCTGGATTATTTTGATTTCGCCTTTCCATACTTTTCTGATAAACAAAAAGTAACCGTCTCCGGTGTCTATTGCCTTGAAATGACCGATCTCTACTTTGTCTTCAACAAAAACCTCTTTTTTTCTTTGTTTTTCGGTTTGCTCGCTGCTGTCGGCCTTTCGAATAAAATGATCGGCGCTGTTTTTGTCTGACTTCCAGCTGCTCTCCATGCGAGACTTTGTGTCTTCGCGAGGCTCGTCGTCTTTTATTGGGCTTCGGCTAGATTCAGATCGGTCTCTTTCGGGTGGTTCAATAAGCCCGTTTGCGATTAAAATTCGATTTATTTTATTCTGAATGAGTAGTCGTTTATCGATTTCTTCCCACTCGAGATCCAGGCCCGCAGATGCCAGTTTTTCTTTGTCTTTGAAGGGAAGAATGGGGCAGGATACCGTTCCTTCATTGTTGATCTGAAAGTAACCCAGCAAACCGGGAAACGATTTATCATCGGGAAGTTTTGACAAGGGTGACAGCGTCACTTTTTTCTTTTTAAGCAGAGGATTACTTGAAACTTTATAAAACTGATAATCTGCGAAAGGACGTTTTTCTTCCTCTCCCAGTTTTTTATCCATGGCTTTGGAAAACTCCTTTGCCATGTGCTGGGCTGTCCAGCGGTAGTGGTAATACATTTCCCACTGAAATTGTGTATAGGCCCGAACCGCCAAAAAGATCAAAGGAATCGAAATACAGATGAGCAACCCGGCTAACAACATTCGTAAGCGGATTTTGGGGTCTTCAAAAGAGTCAGCTTTAAACAAAGACATAGGGTTACTACAGCTCCGGAATGAACGTTATTGGCTTACCAGTTGGTAGCCTTCACCTCTGACCGTAATCAGGTGTTGGGGGTGTTTGGGGTCTGCTTCTATTTTTTTTCTTAATTTTGCTATATGGATATCAACGGTGCGGGTGTCCACGTCTGTTGTTTTACAGTAACCCCACACTTCGCTCAGCAGTTCTTTTCGGGAGAGTGGGCGGTGGTTATTGTGTTGAAGAAACTGAAGAATATCTAACTCGCGGCGAGTGAAAAGAATGGTTTCTCCATCTCTGTCGCCGGTCATTGTGTCGATGTTGACTTTAATGTTGTTGGCGACCACCAACTCATGTAGCCCCCGGTCGCGCCCGCTGCGACGTAATATGGTTTCTATACGTAAAACCAACTCACGGATCGAAAATGGCTTTGAAATATAATCGTCGGCTCCCAGGGACAAGCCGTTGACAATATCTTCTTCCGAATTTTTTGCCGTGAGCATAACAATGGGTTGCTCTCGGGAATGTTTGCGAATCTCGTTACAGACACTGAAACCATCCATGGAAGGCAGCATGACGTCGAGCAAAATACAGTCGTAACGGTTATTCAGCGCCGCCTGAAGGCCTTCTTTACCGTCCATTCTGGATTCGACTTCGTAGCCATTGAATACAAACAGGTCTTCCAGACCCTGCAAAATGGCCTTTTCGTCTTCAACAATCAGTAACTTCTTACGTCCGCTCATGAGTGTGTCTTGTCTGTCCAAAAGTGCCTGCAGGCCTGTCTATTGCTGCAGGTGGGGTTTATAGAGGCCGATTCCGTAGACTATAGCAAACCTGCCGAGGCCATTGTAAAAGATTTGTAAAACTCAGGTGCATCATTTTACCTTTGTGTGCCTATTTAAGTGGCGGTTCAACTCCTATCATTCTCAGCAATTTCTAGAATGCCGATTCAGGCTAAAAAAGGAAAAGAATCATGTTGAGGATTATTGCTTGTTCCGCTATTACCCTTTTGGGAGCCAGTGCCTTCGCTCAGAGCGATGAAACGGGCCGCGAACTCTATGCATCCAGCTATTTCGCCCGCTATGCGCCGCAAACCGCGAGCGATATGGTGTCACAAGTGCCGGGGTTTACCTTGGCCGGCAATAACAGGAATGGCAATAATGAAGCCCAGCGTGGGCTTGGCCAGGGCCTGGGTAACTTACTCATTAATGGTAAGCGCCCCAGTACTAAAGATGATGGCCCTGTGGCTCTGTTGGAGCGAATCCCGGCTAATCAAGTGCTGCGTATTGAGATTCTTAATGACGGATCTGCTGAGCTTTCCGGTCAATCGGGCAAGATTGTCAATGTGATCGCCACAGAGTCAGAGACCTTAAATGGCGCCTGGAAAACTCAGGTGCACACCTTAGAGCAGGGGTACACAACCCCCAAACTCGACGGTTCACTAACCGGCAAGCTCGGTTCTGCACGATTTACCGCAGGCCTGGATTGGTCGGGCGATGAGTTCCCGCAATGGGGGCAAGAGCAAATTTGGGATGAAACCGATAGCCTCTATGAATTGAGAGACGAGATATCTAACTACTTCACCCGCGGCACAACGTTTAATTTTAGCTTGGGGTGGGACTTTGAGGACAGTAGCGCCAATGTTTCTTTCCTGGTGACCGATGAAAAAAGAACCTATGAGGAATCCTCGGACCGTTATCACTCCAATGGTAATGGAGAGTGGGGCGAACAGTTCACGGCAGTAGACTACCAAAGTATCGAAGAAGAGCTGAGTTATGAGATTGGCGGGGATTATACTCGCCCTCTGGGTATGGGGGAGCTGAAACTGATTGGGCTTTTTCGCCACTCAAAAACGGATGCGCAACGAGCATTTGATGATCTGCCCATGGAGGGCGCCCACTACCTATTCGAGTCCACGAGTGAGCCTGAGGAACAGGAGAGTATATTGAGGAGTGTTTTCTCCTTTGAGCCTGTGCAGGGGCATCGATTCGAGGTGGCAGGAGAGCTTGTTAAAAACACTTTGGAGACCGCCTCGACTTTTCGGGAAGATACCGGCAGCGGTTTTGAAGAGCTAACACTTGATGGCAGCAATACCGAAGTCTCAGAGGAGCGGGCAGAATTATCCGTTCAGTACTCTACCGCCTTGACTGAACAATTGAGTTTTCAGGCTTCGTTGGGCGGTGAGTATTCAGAAATCTCTGTTGATGGTACTGAAGGCCGCACGGAATCCTTCGTTCGACCAAAAGGATTTGCCTCCTTTAGTTGGGCTCAAACCGACGATCGCAGAATTCGAGCGCGACTGGAACGCAGTGTGGGCCAGCTGGATTTTTATGATTTTGCCAGCTCAACAAATGTTAACGACGGCACAACAACCGGTGGTAATACGCAGTTAGTACCGGACCAGACCTGGCGTGCGGAACTGTCTCTTGAGCAGCAATTTGGTGACAATAACAGCTTTACCGTGACCGTATTCAGAGAGGAAATCGAAGACTTTATTACGTTTATTCCTATGGGTGATGGCAGTGAAGGCCTGGGGAATATTAGTGAATTGGAAAGCAGTGGTATTGATTTGTCGGCTACCATTAACACCCAGTCTTTTGGCATTCCAGGCGGTAAGTTAGACCTGATGGCGGAAATTCATACCGATGAGCTCGATGATCCCGTAACGGGCGAGCGTCGCGAATATCGGAGAAATGGCTATAAGCCAGAGTTTTATCAGCTGTCTTTTCGTCAAGACTTCCCGCAGTCGCCTTTTGCCTGGGGTGTGATTCTTGAAGAACGTAGCGGCAACATCAACTATCGCATTGACCGTGTCCGCCATCAGGATCACAAGGCGCTTCAGGCACACAGAATATTTGTAGAGCACAAAGACTTGTGGGGCATGGTGGCAAAACTGGAGGTGGAAGACCTCTTTGGTTTTACATACGTCAATGAGCGGACTCTTTTTGATGGCGATCGCAATGGCGCCATTGTTGGTCGGGAAACGAATACAAGACACTCACCTTGGGTATTGCGTATGAGTGTTTCAGGAACTTTCTAGGGAGAAAAGCCGGCCTTACACCGACCGGCTTCTAGCAAGGCTGCCCCCTTATCCCGAATGGATTCGAGAGAAAGGGGGCTTTTTTATTTACGGGAGATAAGACGTAATAATATCTTGCAGCTCGCCGGAGTGTTTCATTTTATTAAGGTGATGATCAAATGCGTTTGCGGTGGCACCGTTACTTTTTCTGAAAACGAATCGAAGGGATGCGGAGGCTAGAGTATAGTCAGCGAAATAAAACAAACCCTGATATTGGTGTTTTTTAACATACCACCGTGCTCCCTGATAAGAAATTGCACTGACGCGATTGCGACCATACAGCAGCTTTTTCATGATCGCCAACTCTGAAGCTGCATCATCTCTCGACAGAAAGCCAGATTGAAAATAGGGGGCTAGTGTTGGGTAGATATAACCTCGATGTGTACCTACTTGAAAGTGTTCTTTTGCTAAATCTTGCAATTCCCTCACGTTCACGGGGCTCTTCGCAAGGGACAAAAAAATATCATCGACCTGGGTGACCGGTTCTGTGAACAGGTAGTTTTCTGGCTCTTCCACCCATTCGATAGCAAAATTTGAGAAGTCGATGTCGGTTGCCCGGTCGGTAGGCATGATGATTTTGAGCTGCCCGCGTTTAGGAGGCCTGCCGACGACCTTGATAGTGTGCCCTAGTTTGGCGGCAATTTCCCGAGCCACGTCCACCATAATACCCTTGTAGGCACCATTTTCTTTGAACCAGAATGGAGGCTTATTTGAGGGAGAAATGGCGTAATTTAGCTCTCGGGCATCAACGCTGCCGGACAATGTGCCGCCAATTACGACGGCCAGCAAGGCGACTCTCAGAAAGCTTCCGGGCATGGTTCAGTGTGCCTGGTTAAAAGGGGATGTCGTCGTAGCCATCGTCCTGTGCCCCTTGAGGGTAGTGAGATTCAGCAAATTGGGGAGGGGCCATGTTGTCGGGCGCGCCCGCCGACTCAATCTTCCAGGCCTGTAAACTGGTGAAGCATTTCTCTGGTTTGCCGCCGCCTGACCAGAGTCGGCCCGATAGGTTAAATTGGGCTTTAATCTCATCACCTATGTTATAGCTGTCCATGAGGGCGCATTTGTCTTTGATCAGCTCCAGGGCAACATGGTTGGGGTACTGGGTGTTTTCCCCCTCTCCGGTGAGCTTGATGACAAACTCTCTTTTAGTGAATCCGTTGTTGCCGTATTCGGTGGTTTGCCCGATGGAGTGTATTTGCCCCTGAATTTCAAAGCTTTTTGACATAGTGTTGCCCTTGATGATGAATGGCAGCAATTCTCCAGAAAATGGCGGGGGGTGTCTACTCCCTATTTGGGTTTGCCATGGAGGATGTGAGGTATTTACAAGGGGGGGGGGAGGAGG
>CAJWCA010000096.1 GCA_913020395.1 uncultured Cellvibrionales bacterium
ATGAAACAAACTTTACAATTAAAATTGGGCCAACAGCTCACCATGACCCCCCAGTTGCAACAGGCCATCAGGTTGTTGCAGCTATCCACCCTTGACCTTCAGCAGGAAATTCAGGAAGCGCTTGATTCAAACCCCATGCTTGAAGTCAACGAAGGCGGTGAAAGTGAAACAGAAGGCACAAAAGAGAACGACGCCAACACCACCAGCGACGCTCCTGCCGAGACAGAAGCCCACAGTTCACAAGCAGACTCTGCAGACGCAAATAAAGCTGACGCTCAGGACGCCATGGAGTCAGGAGACCCTGCAGACACCTTACAGGATGATTGGAACGACGCAATTCCTGACGATTTGCCAGTAGACACCAATTGGGATGAAGTCTACCAATCGGCTCCTTCCCCGGGATCAGCGCCTGCAGGTGACGGCGAAGACTCGGACTTTGAGTCCAGGCGAGCCGTCACCGAGTCACTACAAGATCACCTGCTGTGGCAGCTCAATCTGACCCCCATGAGCAATAACGACCGGATCATTGCCCTGGCGATCATCGACGCCGTAGAGCCTGACGGCATGTTGGCAAGCACCATTGAAGATATCCACAGCGGTTTAGTTGACGACACAGATGAAATGCCGATTGAGCTCGACGAGGTGGTCGCTGTTCAGCATCGTATTCAGCAATTTGACCCCATTGGGGTGGCAAGCCAGGATCTCAGCGAATGCCTGCTGGTGCAACTGAATCAACTCCCTTCCGATACGCCTCTGCTGGAAGCTGCTAAACTCATAGTAAGAGAATATCTTGCCCTGCTGGGCAGTCGCGATTACAAACAATTGATGCGGCGGGCAAAACTGAAGGAGCCAGAGCTCAAACATGTCATATTGCTTATTCAGGCACTCAACCCCAGGCCGGGCGACGCCATTGACAGCAGCGACACCCAATACCTCGTGCCCGACGTCTATGTCAGCAAGCAGGATGACCGCTGGATGGTAGAACTCAATCCCGACATCGCTCCCAAGATTCGTATCAACAACGAATACGCCTCGATGGTTAAACGAGCAGACAACAGCAGCGACAACACCTTTCTGCGAGACAATTTGCAAGAGGCCCGCTGGTTTTTGAAGAGTCTGCAAAGCCGCAATGAAACACTGCTCAAAGTCTCCAGCTGTATTGTTGATAAACAGAGAGGTTTTTTAGACTTCGGCCCTGAAGCGATGAAACCGCTGGTGCTGCATGATGTTGCAGAGACCGTAGGCATGCACGAATCGACCATATCACGGGTGACCACCCAGAAGTTCATGCATACCCCCCAGGGTGTATTTGAACTGAAATACTTTTTCTCAAGCCACGTCAGCACAGACAGCGGTGGCGAATGTTCATCAACGGCAATTCGAGCCATTATTAAAAAGCTCGTCGCGGCAGAGAATGCCCAGAAACCACTTAGTGACAGCAAGATAACCACTGTGCTCGCCGACCAGGGCATCAAAGTAGCCCGTCGAACGATCGCAAAATATCGCGAATCGCTGGGCATTCCCCCGTCGAATGAGCGCAAACGACTGGCCTAAACGCCAGCCGCGAGAATAGATTTATAACGAGGCACTCGGGAGTCCGGCAAATTCCTTGTCGGACAGGAGTCAAACTAACGACACGAGGAACCATGTATGCAAATCAATATTAGCGGTCATCATGTAGAAGTCAGCCCTGCGCTGAAAAACTATGTCAATGCCAAACTGGAAAGGTTATCCAAACACCACGATCGAATTACCAGCACCAATGTCATTCTCTCAGTAGAGAAACTCGTCCAAAAAGCTGAAGCGTCGGTGCACGTCAGCGGCAAAGATTTTTTCGCCAATTCCGAATCTGAAGATCTTTACGCCGCAATTGATACACTTTCTGATAAACTTGACCGCCAACTGATCCGTCACAAAGAAAAACAGCGAAATCATCACCGTTAAATCTATGCAAATCGAAACGATCCTCGCCCCCCGCCGCACATTGTGTGCGCAGCAGGGGGGTAGTAAAAAGCGCGTCTTGGAGCGCTTGGCCCAGGCCATCGCACAAGACATTCCCTCAATTGATGCGGATGATTTGTTCCGCAGTTTAATCGCCAGAGAACGTCTCGGCTCAACGGGTATTGGCCACGGAATCGCCATTCCCCACTGCCGGGTTAAAGATTGCCCCTCTACCATTGGCGCCCTGATTACACTCGCAAGGCCCATAGACTATGACGCAATAGATTCTGAACCTGTCGATATACTGTTTGCGTTACTCGTGCCTGAGGAGGCCCACGACGAACACCTGCAAACACTGGCGGCATTGGCGGGCGCGTTTTCCGATAATACCTATCGACAAACGTTAAGACAGTCGACAAATAATGAAATGCTCTATCAATCAGCCGTGGTGCTGCCGGAGTCACCGTGACTGCAACACACAAGGAAGTCATCGTCTCAGCGTCGCAAAATAGGAATAGTTAGCCATGCGCCTGGTAATCATCAGTGGTCGTTCAGGATCAGGAAAAAGTACCGCCCTTCATGTCTTGGAAGATGTTGGTTTCAACTGCATCGACAACCTGCCCGCCAGCCTGCTGCCCGACCTGGTTAAGCAGATTTCCGAGCAGGATGATGTAGAAGAGCAACGTGTAGCCGTGAGTATTGACGCGCGGAACGACCTGAAGAACCTCCAACAGTTTCCCGCATTACTGGAAGCTGCATCGATTCCCTCTCTAAAATCCGAGACGATTTATCTCGACGCTAGATTACCGGTGTTGATAAAACGCTTTAGCGAAACTCGCCGCAAGCACCCCCTCAGTAGCAAACATTTAGATTTAACCGAGGCCATCAGTCGAGAGCAGGATATACTCGAACCCATTCTGCGCAGCGCTGACTTAAAAATTGATACAAGCGATCTCAGCTTGCACGATCTCAGGGACTTGGTTAAACAACGCATTGTCGACGAATCCGACAAAGGCATGGCCATTTTATTTCAATCCTTCGGCTTTAAATATGGCGTTCCCGTCGATGCCGACCATGTGTTTGATGTACGCTGTCTTCCCAACCCCTACTGGAAACCGCAACTGCGCGCACAAACCGGCTTGGATCAGGGGGTCATTGACTTTCTCGAAGCAGAAGCCGATGTGCGCGACATGCTAAAAGATATACAACAGTACCTGAAGCGCTGGCTGCCTTGTTTTGAGGCCAACAATCGTAGTTACATTACCATCGCCATCGGCTGTACCGGAGGCCAACACCGCTCGGTTTATGTCAGCCAGCAACTACTCGCCGCCTTTAAGGATCTCTATTCCAATGTGCAGGTGCGCCACAGAGAACTAAAAAAACAGGGACAAACATGATAGAAACACAGCTGACTATCATCAACAAACTGGGGCTTCACGCCCGTGCTGCCGCTAAATTGTCCTCGACCGCCGCCAGCTTTGGCAGCGATATCCAACTGGGCGTCGAAGGGAAGTTTGTCGATTGTAAAAGTGTGATGTCACTGATGTTATTGGCCGCCGCCCAGGGCCGTGAGATTACTTTCATTATTGAAGGAAAAGACGAAGAGCTCGCTAATGAAACACTGTGTGCGTTGGTGAATGACTATTTCGGCGAAGGCGAATAACCCTCCATGCAACTGTCAGCGGAAGAGCTCAACGCCCAGACACAAACACAGCTCGGCGAGCTTTATGAAGCGCTGGAGTCTGGCGCTTCACTGCAAATCAAACGCCTGCTCAATGGCCTTAAACCCGTAGAAATTGCCCATTTACTGGAATCCTCCCCTCCCCAGGCGCGGCGAGTGCTCTGGCACTGGCTGGACCGGGAAAAGGAAGGTGAAGTGCTTCAAGAGTTATCGGAGGATATTCAAACCGCCTTTCTGAAACACATGGACACCCAGGAAGTCGTTGAAATCACCGAGGGTATGGGCGCCGACGATATTGCAGACATTTTGCAGCAGCTGCCCGACCGCGTCATTAAAGAAGTTCTGGCCGCCATGAGCGCACAGGACCGCCAGCGGGTTGAATGTGTACTGCCCTACGATGAGGATACCGCGGGTGGCATGATGGATACCGATACCATCACCGTCAGACCCCGATTTACACTGGACGTGGTACTACGCTATCTGCGGCGTCACGATGAAATACCCGCCTCAACCGATGCATTATATGTGGTCAATCGCAACGATGAGTTTTTGGGTGTTTTACCCATGTCCAAATTGCTCACCACCGACCCCATTGTCACCGTCAAAGAAGTGATGGATACCGAAGCAGACAGCATCAACGTGGGAATGGACGACAGTGAAGTCGCCAGCTTATTTGAGCGCCGCAATTGGGTCTCTGCCCCTGTCGTGGACGATCAAGGTTTACTATTGGGTCGAATCACCATTGATGACGTGGTAGACGTGATTCGCGATGATGCCGATCACTCTCTCATGAGCCTGGCGGGCCTGGACGAGGAGGAAGATACCTTTGCCCCCGTTATGCGCACCACTCCCCGACGGGCAATCTGGCTAGGTGTTAACTTAATCACCGCCATTATTGCCTCAGCCGTCATCAATATTTTTCAAGAGACTCTGGACAAGGTGGTGGCCCTGGCGATTTTAATGCCAATTGTCGCCAGCATGGGAGGGGTGGCGGGCAGCCAGACCCTGACGGTGATGATTCGGGGAATGGCCATGGGTCAGATTGGTAGGAACAACCTGAGTTGGCTATTATCAAAAGAATTTCGGGTGGGGCTCATCAATGGTATGTTGTGGGCCTTAGTGATGGGTGCGGTGGTTTCAGTGTGGTTCAATGATATTACTCTGGCCCTCATTATTGCCGCCGCCATGCTGATCAATTTGTTAACGGCAGCGCTGGCCGGCGCCTTGCTGCCTGTTATTTTGAAAACCATTAAAATCGATCCGGCACTCGCGGGCGGCGTTGCTCTGACAACCGTCACTGATGTCGTGGGCTTTTTCACTTTTCTGGGCCTTGCCACCCACTTTTACGCGTAGAGAGTTATGAGCAGAAAAAAGAATAGACATGAACCGCAATACGACGAAGAGTTTGACGAGGAGCTGCCAAAGAGCAAGAGCCAGATCAAACGTGAAATGGAGTCGATGCAAGTACTGGGAGAGCAGTTGGTAAAGATGACCGAAAGCCTGCTGCACGAAGTGCCACTGGATGAAACCCTGAAACATGCCATCATGCAAGCTCGCACCATGAAACACCGAGAGGGCTATCGTCGGCAAATGCAATATATCGGCAAGCTCATGCGTGCAGCCGACGTTGAGGCCATTGAAGCAACATTGCACAAACAATCACAAAAAGACGCGGAACAGGTTCATTTTTTACATTTGGCCGAAACCTGGCGCGACCGAATACTCGAAGAGGGTGACAGCGCTCTCAATACGTTCATGAACGACTATGCCGACGCCGACAGGCAATACCTCCGTCAGATTCTGCGCGCGGCAAATAAAGATAAAAAAGAAAACAAACCGCCCGCGAATGCCAGAAAACTCTTCAAATACCTGCGGGACATCATCAGCACAAACGAATAAAAAAGAAAGCTAGGGGTCGGGCACCTCTTTTGCGGGAGTCTCTTTTGCAGGAGCCTCTTTTACAGGAGTTTTGTTCGAAGGCGTGTCTTGCTGTATCTGGTTTTCTTTTGATGCCTCCCGCTTGTCAATTTCCGATGCATCCTTGCGGGCTTCATCCCGTGCAGATGCGGCGGACTGACCTGTTTTTTTAGCGGACTTTGCGTCAAACATCCGTTCAAATTTCAATTCAGGATCCACCCAGCTACCTTTGATCGAATAACTCAGTGAAGACAGCTGATCGATGGTTTTCTCAAACAACTTGCTCGCGACATACACCCCTGCTGCGGCAGGCAAACCCGCCGCAAACGCAGCCCAAAAGGCAATATTATTGCCAACGGGCAAGGTGGCGATAAGAGTGGTATCCAACGTTTCCTGATCGAGATGAATCGTGCCTGCCAACTGCATTTTACTGGAGGGGGTTGATACTGTTAAAGGTTCCAGCAAATACAAATTGCCGGCTTCAAAATGCATTTTGGAGTCAATCTTGTCATAGGCCATTCCGCTATTCACTACGTCGGAGAAATCCAGCTTAAGCCTGCGTACGAGTGTATCAAAATTCAATAAACCCATAAGACGTAACAAAGGGTTATTGCCGACATCTCCCGCCCGGTTAAACCGCCCCTTCCGCACCTTCATTGTCAGGTCGCCTTCGATCGCCGGCAGGTGAAAATTGGCAGGGCTGCCCGCCCACTTCAAATCTACATCATAGCGGGCAGATTCACTTTCAATGACTTTTGGCAGCTTCCACGCAGCCATCGCGTCAGACAGGTTTTTAGTCTCTAATCGCCCCTGGAACGCCGTGCGATGTTCTCCTTCCTCTTCGTACCAATACAGCATTGCACCTTCTTCCGGTTTTACACCTGATACGTCTATGCCTCGAACATTGCCACGAATATCACTGATGGCTACCCCGCGTTCGTCAGGCTGCAATAGCATCGACCAACTACCGTAAGATTCTGAGCCGATACTGAAGTCTTCTGTGGCGAAGGAGAGCGCGACAAACTTGCTGAGATCTACACCCGCCAACACATCGACGGGGGGTGCTTGCTGCTCACGTTCAATACCTGCGGGGGTATCAGTTTCCAAAGGCGCCTCGGACTCTGAACCCGCCTGGGGGTCAAAAGTCGGCAATCGCAAAAAGGCCATATCGAACTCAAGCGGTAGGGATACATCGTCGTAGATACGAATATTACCCGCTGTCATCTGGCTGTTAGCCGTCAGGCTCCATCCACCGGCATAACGAAAACCTCTAAGGTCCAGACCCGCGATGGAATAACCCTCATAGTCAAATTCCTCAAACGCCAGGTTTACAATTTGTTTTAGCGCATTAACCTTTTTTTCTTGATTGCCCTTCTTATCGAGGAGGGCTTGGGTCTTGAAAGCGTCATAACGTTTAAATACATCATTCCACTCGCCGAAGTCGACTTTCTCAATATGGCCTTCCAGAGAGAAAACACCCTCTTTTGGCAGGCTGGGCTCCCCCCTTAGAGAGACACCAGCACTGACAAGAGTCGCGCCTTTTTGTAAAAAAAGTCCACGAGCGGATTCGTTATAATGAATATCATAGAGGGTCTTTTCAGGGGCTACGGTCGCAGAGACATGAAGCGGTGCTGGCGTCGTCGATTCTTTGCCATAGGGTTGCGGCAGGTTTAGAGAGGTTCCCTCCAGGGTCGAGTCTACGGTTACGAGCGCCTGGTAATTTTGATTGGCGGCCCGGGAAGGCACAGCCACCCTGACCTCAAAGTCTGATTCACCCACTAAGAAATTCAATTCAGGCAGTGAGGTCCACCGCGCGATGTCACTCACCTCCAGACGACCACCAATATGCACTTGAGTACGAGCGATAAGGCCATTCTGTTTTGGGCTGGAAATCTTCACCTCAATGGGCCGCTGCCATAACTGAGCGCTCAGATCAGAGGCCTGTAATCCACTCGCATCGGAATAGAGCAAACTACCTTCAATGTCGGATGCATGAATGTTGAGATTGTTCATACTCAGCTGGCTTTCAGACAGGTCGACAACGACCTTTTGCCGCATGCCCGGGTCACCAGCTACAAGGGGAACAGATAAATCCAGGTCAATTTTCATATCGCCAGCCAAGGCCCAACTGTCTAATCCGGTGCCAATGGCGTTGTGGATTGGGCTCTCTAATAACACCCTAAGTCCATCGCTCGCATCACCGGTAACGGCTGCGTTTACATCTAATAAAAAACCTTTGCCGTCTGGATTGGGCGATGCGTGAACCACCGCCTCTTCCACATGACTTTCATAGAGGCTGGCGGATGCCACTGTCGCATCCACGTCCAGATCATCAACTGTCAAAAAGCCATCAATGTCCGAAAGCCCGGGCCACTCAGGGTGGTAACGCAGTTCGGTCTCGTCGAAGTCCAGATAGAGCTGAATGGTACGTTTATCAGCGGCACCTTTTGTCAGGGAACCGCGATAGAGAAAACCACCGTCCTGAAGCCTGCCCTCACTCAAACTACTCTTGAGCCACTTGCGCAGGCTCTCGGGCGTGGTAAAGGGAACATATTTTTCGTGGTATTTAATGTGGCTGTTCTGCAAGCCAATTTGCAGGACCAACTCACTGTCGGCCGTGCCCTTTTTCCAGGGTGCAAACACGTGAAAATAAGCCGCGGCACTGCCGTCTTCCCCGCTGAACTCCAGCAGTCCGCTGTTGACATAAATCGCGTTATTGTCGGGTTGCAAGTCCCAGCGCACCTGACCCATCGCCTGTTGGTAGGCAAGGGGTTTATCGTAAACTTTGGGGTAGTGCATACTAAATCCGGTACGACTATCCAGATCGACAAATCCCCCTGAACGATCCGCGTGCACATATCCATCCACTTGTGTCACAGCAGGCGCCCCTTTCCAGGCACCGGTGCCCACCTGATCCAGGTTGGCCTTGAACGCCCACTGCCCCGGATCGTCGAGTGGCAGGGTTAATTCAATGTTGCGAAGGGAACCGACCGGAGAAAGTGTTTCCAGAATGTCAGCCGCCTTCCCCGTCAACAAGGCCTGCTCCTTCACAAACGCCAGCCAGGCCGCATTATCGATGTGGTTCATCAATACTTGCAGGGGCTGGTCTTTTTCGACACGGGAGATTTGCAGATCAAATGGCGCGATTGTTTCCGCGTCATTGATGAGTACCTGCCCGATTGTCATTTGACTCTGACCTTTCGCCGTCCATTGCCCTTCAAACTCAGCACTTAAATGCTTAAGCCCGGGTTTCTCACGATTCAAGTCGAGGGGAATATCTTCTGCATCGACGTAACCGCTCCAGGTATAACGGCCCTTATTTGACAACTCGGCCCAGAGTTCCAGGTTCACTTTGCCCGGCAAATTCGAATGGTCAACAACGATGTCTTCAGCCGCTGAAGATTTGCCCACAAAACTCGATACCGCGCTCAGTGCGGAACCCGTGGGCAGATCCTGAAACCGCAGCCACATTCGGGAGGAGAAATTCTCTTTATCTCGCGGATCCCCCAGGCCTTCAACAATCAGGCTGACGGCATTTTTACGCCCCTCAACATCGAGCCCGGCACTAATTCGATGAAATTGATCGGTGTTTTCCAGTGAGATAATAGGCACACGAATATTCGATTGATGGCCATCGTAAAACGAGAAGTCCAGATTGGCCTCTAACAGTTGTACACGTGGTCCAAGCAAGAAAATATCGAAGGGGTCATCAATCGTGAGATTGGCATCAACGGTTGACGTGGATTGGGGCATGCCCTTGATCCACCATCTGCCCTGTTCATTTTGTGCAAACCCAAGGTTCACGTTTTGCAGAACAATCGTGCCCCAGACCAAACGCCTCAAGCTGAGGCTCGACAAAATGTCCAGGCGAACTTCCGCCCGAGCAATCACCAGCGCCTCTTCACCGCGCTCGTCCATCAATCGCAGGTCGCGGAGATTCATCGCCGGCAACAGGCCATACCACTCGCCGTTCAACTCCCCCAACTCCACTGTCATGCCAGTGGTTGTTGAAAGGTAGTGGGCCAATTCTGTTTTGTAGTCGCCGAGTGAGGAACTGGCGATTCTGCCAAGCTGTACCAACACCGCCAGGGAGATCAGCACAATGGCGATCATACTCCAGAAGCGTTTAACAACTAAACGAACAATGTCGGACATAAATTCTCTTAACGATGACTCAACTTGACTGACAATCAGACAAGGATAATGTCATATTGCTCCTGGCTGTATACAATTTCGACCTGGAATTGAATCGTGCAACCGACAAACTCTTCGAGGTCAGCAACATTCGACGACTCTTCATCCAGCAAGCGGTCGATCACCACCTGAGAGGCGAGCACCAAAAACTTTACGTCATCGTAGGCCCGGGCCTCCCGCAATATTTCTCGAAAAATTTCATAACAAATGGTTTCGGCCGAGCGCAGCGTGCCTCGCCCGTCGCAGACACTACAAGGGTCACACAAAACCTGTTCAAGGGACTCCCGTGTGCGCTTGCGAGTCATTTCAACCAAACCCAACTCTGAGACACCTGTCACTTTGATTTTTGCGCGATCACGATCCGTCATTTTCTCGAGAGTTCGCAAGACCTGACGCTGATGTTCGGTATCTTGCATATCGATGAAATCGAGAATAATTATACCACCCAAATTGCGTAAACGAAGCTGTCGCGCAATGGCGGTTGCCGCCTCAAGGTTGGTTTTATAGATTGTTTCTTCCAGATTCCGGTGCCCGACAAACGCGCCGGTATTCACATCCACCGTCACCATCGCCTCTGTCTGCTCGATAATTAAATAACCACCAGACTTCAGAGGAACTTTCTTTTCCAGTGCTCTTTGGATTTCATCCTCCACACTGTGGAGATCAAATAGGGGTCGCTCACCGGGATAGTGTTCAATTAGAGGGCTGGTTTCCGGTGTGTAATGCCCGGAAAATTCTAGCATGTGTGCATAGGCCTCTCTGGAATCGACCCGAATCTTTTCAGGTTTCGCCAGATCGCGCAATGTTCTCAGATAAAGCGGTAAGTCCTCGTAGATCGCCGCAGGCACAGGACTGTGACTAATGTTTTTTTCCAGGTCCGCCCAGAGTTTATATAAAAACGGGATGTCGGCACGCAACTCATCTTCACTAGCCCCTTCCGCCACGGTTCGCACAATAAAACCGCCAGCCTGATCACCATCATTAAAGGGTTTAACGCAGTCTTCCACCAGTGTTTTCAGACGCTCGCGTTCCGCCTCATCGTCAATACGGGTGGATATACCAATATGGCGAGTGTAAGGCATATAAACCAAATATCGAGAAGAGACCGATAAATGCGTGGTCAACCGGGCTCCTTTGGTGCTAATGGGGTCTTTTGCTACTTGCACCAGCAGTGACTGCCCTTCTCGTACCAATAAACGAATGTCGGCAAGCTCTCGCCCTCGATCTTCCATGCCCTCTTCATCGAGAGGCGCAATGTCTGCGGCATGAATAAACCCTGCCCGCTCCAGGCCAATATCGACAAATGCCGCCTGCATGCCAGGCAGCACCCGGACCACCTTGCCTTTATAGATATTCCCCGTGTACCCCTTGCGCTGGGTACGCTCAATATAAACCTCCTGCAGCATGCCGTTTTCAATCAGGGCAACCCGCGTTTCGGTAGGGGATACGTTGACCAGTATATCTTCACTCATCGAGTTTCGGTTCCAGGCTGCCAAAGGCGCAGCTCAAATTCTTTTAACATGGGTACCAGCGTTTCAATCGGCAGGCCCACAACACCACTGTAACTGCCGCTGATATGCTCTACCAACGCACCACCCAGGCCTTGAATACCATAGGCACCGGCTTTATCCGCAGGTTCCCCGGTTTGCCAATATTCCCTCGCCTCGGCCTCGCTAAAAGCCCTGAAGCGGACGCTAGTCTCAGATCGACGCACAATGCATTGCTGATCATCCACAAGGCAAACAGCGGAATACACCAAGTGCTCACGACCGGACATGGACATGAGCATAGAGACAGCATCTGCCTCGTCTCTTGGTTTTTCCAGCAAAGTATTGTTAAGCAGGCCAAGAGTGTCTGCCCCCAGCACCGGACCGGGGCTCAAACCCGCGTGTTTAACCGCGGCAAGGCCAGCTCTGGCTTTTTCACGGGCCAGCCTTTCCATATACGCAATCACCGATTCATCGGGTGTTTTGCACTCGGCAACATCCACATTGATCAGCTGATAGGACACACCAATTTGCTGAAGGATCTCCCGTCGCCGAGGCGATTGGGAAGCCAGGTAGAGAAAAGACATTACCTTTTGATTTTCCTGTGTTTAATCAATGTGATCCCCAGTAGCAATGACGCCTTTCAGAGGGGCAGTATAGCGGCTAAGTCAGTTGATTCGGTAGTGTACCCGCAGCTTATCCAGGAGATAGACAAGTACTGGCCAGCACAAGGCACTACTAATGGCCGGCAGCAGAAAAAGCAGCATGGCCGCCTCGTTCCCTCTGAGGCTGTGAACCCAATTACCAAACAGTTGGTGAATGCCCACCAACACAAAAACCCAAAAGGCCTGCTGCCACGTCTCAAAACTGCGCAAGCGCTGATAAGACAGCAGGCAAATATAGGCAATGACCACTAACCCCAGAGCGTGCAAACCCAGAGGGGTGCCCTCCACGACATCTTGCGCCATTCCCATGCCCCACATAATGCCAGGGCCAATGCGATGGGGGAGATAAACCGCCCAGTAGATGCCCAATAGGGCCACAAACTCCGGCCTCACCCAGCGCAACTCAATGCTAATGGGATAAACCGCCAATAACATCGCCAATACAAAAGACACCGCAATCATCGACAGCGTATTACGAGAGGCTTCCGCCATCACGACTCACCGTCAAATTTGCTGAAGACCAACAAGACATGTCGACTGCGATTCATTTGGGCCATGGGTCGGGCAATAACCGTGGCAAAGGGTTGTCCCGGATCCCTCACAACGGAGGCGACCTCTGCAACGGGGTAACCGGATGGGAAGCGTTGCCCCAGACCTGAACTCACCAACAAATCGCCTTCACGAATATCGACCGTGTTGGATACATGTCGCAGCTTAAGTTGATAGAGATCTCCCACCCCCTCTGCAACCGCCCTGACACCATTGCGATTAATTTGTACCGGCAGCGCGTGGGTAGCGTCCGTCGCCAACAAGACCACACTGTGGTCGAGACTGAGTTCAATCACCTGCCCCATCAAACCAAAGGCGTCCAGCAGTGGCTGACCAACATAAACACCGTCATTGCTGCCTTTGTTTACCACCACCGTGTGTCGCTGGGGGTCTGGTGAAACACCAATCAGTTCCGCAACCAATACCCGGTCCTGAATCATTTCTGCACTGTTGAGCAACTGCCGCAAGCGCACGTTCTCAGCCGCCAATGCCGCCATCGTCTGCAGTTTGCGTTTATGAATCAGCAACTCTTGTTCGAGAGTGGCATTTTGGAGACGAAGATTTTCTTCGCTAATAGAGATCTCTTCTCCCCAGCGAGAGAATCGACCGGGTAAATCCGTTATCCAGTAAAAGGGAGTGGCTACAACATTGAGTCTGCTGCGCACGGGATCAAGCCAGTTGGTATAAATATTAACCAGAACAAGCAGCATCGCCACCAGTACCAGACTGAGCACTCGCGACGATTTACTTGGGCCTTTGCTAAACAGCGGTTTAATCTGACAACCTCCTGTTCAGGAAGATCATACGGTCAGGATGACAGCAGATCGATATTTAAAGTGTCCATAACTTCCATTGCCTTACCGCCACCACGTGCCACGCAGGTCAGAGGATCATCCGCGACAAGAACCGGCAAACCGGTTTCTTCGGTGAGCAGGCGATCCAGGTCACGCAGCAAGGCGCCGCCACCGGTTAAGACAATGCCACTTTCAGCAATATCCGAGGCAAGCTCAGGTGGGGATTGCTCCAGCGCACTTTTTACCGCCTGAACAATGCCGGCCAGAGTTTCTTGCAGGGCTTCGAGAATTTCGTCGCTGTTAAGCGTGAAGCTGCGAGGTACACCCTCTGCCAAATTGCGACCGCGCACATCAATTTCTCGCATTTCGCTGCCGGCGTAGGCACAGCCCACTTCCTGCTTAATGCGCTCAGCGGTGGCATCACCAATCACAGAGCCGTAATTGCGACGGACATAATTAACAATCGCCTCATCAAAGCGGTCACCACCCACTCTCACCGAGTCGGAGTAGACCACACCATTAAGCGATATGATGGCTATCTCGGTGGTACCACCACCGATATCAACCACCATGGAACCATTGGCTTCATCGACCGGCAGGCCCGCACCAATAGCCGCGGCCATAGGCTCTTCAATCAAGCGAACCTCGCGTGCACCGGCACCCAGTGCCGATTCGCGAATGGCCCGTTTTTCCACTTCAGTCGACAGGCAGGGCACACACACCAGAACCCGTGGGCTCGGTTGGAACCAGCTGTTCTCATGCACCTTTTTAATAAAATGCTGAAGCATTTTTTCGGTGACCTGGAAATCGGCAATCACACCGTCTTTTAAAGGTCGAATTGCGGTAATATTACCGGGCGTACGGCCCAGCATACGCTTGGCCTCGACACCCACAGCTTCGACGATTTTTTGGCCATTATGATGACGAATGGCAACAACGGACGGTTCATCTAGAACAATTCCGCGGTCGCGAACGTAAATAAGGGTGTTGGCGGTACCCAGATCAATTGATAAGTCGTTGGAAAAGGCTCCACGAAGGCGCTTTAGCATTAGAGGTTCAAACCCTTGTTTTTTCTAAAATTCTTTCAAGAATGGCACTCTA
>CAJWCA010000097.1 GCA_913020395.1 uncultured Cellvibrionales bacterium
ATGTTGTTTCGGGAGCCAAAAAAGACGCCCTGAAAGACGCCCTGATTGCTGAATTGATGGCGGGAAAAACCCCCAACCCCGATTTCGATTGGTCGGTTCGTTATGAAGGCGTGCACCGCGACCGCCAGTTTGGCTCTGCCAATGCACTCTACAGCTCAATGGGCATTGAACGTTCCGACAAACAGGCCCGCCAGATGGCCATGGTGCGCAATTGGACTTTCTTTGACGCTCCCCACGTTGCCTTTTTCACGATGGATAAATATCTCAGCATGATGGGTGCGGTTGATCTTGGTATCTACGCTCAAACCCTGTCGCTGTTGATGACCGAGCAAGGACTCTCTTCCTGCATGCAGGGAGCATTAGGTCAGTTCCCGGACCCTGTCAGGGAGATGCTGGGTTTACCAGAAGAGCGGGGAGTTCTGTTTGGTATGTCTTTTGGTTATGCCGATGAAGAGGCTGAGGTTAACAAAACCCGGACCGAGCGGGCCGAGCTGGACGCAGCGGTCAGCTTTATTGCCTAAGTTAACAAACATACCCGGTTCGCCACGTTTGCACGGCGAACCGGGTGGTGCTCCCTAGCTGCTGATTGGCAGCAAGGTCATTTCAACTCTGCGGTTTGACTGACGACCCGCGGCCGTATCATTAGCCGATATCGGCTGGCGCTCACCAAACCCTACCGCGTCGATACGCTCGTTCATGATTTCTCTGGAGCGCAGATAATTGGCCACCGACTGGGCACGGGTTTCTGAAAGGCCCTGATTGAAACTATCTGAACCGGCGCTATCTGTGTGACCAGATACCACAACCAAGGTTTGGTTAAATTCGTTCAAAACCACCGAGACTGAATCCAGCACTGGGTAGAAATCTGCCTGAATGTTGCCACTGCCGCTGGCGAAGGTGATGTTGCCCGGCATGATTAGATTGATATTGTTGCCGTCACGCACCACGCTGACACCGGAGTCCCGGAGTTGTTTGCGTAATTTGGCCTCCTGGTTATCCATATAAAACCCGATGCCACCACCTATTGCAGCGCCACCACCTGCAGCCGCTAAAATACGCTGATTACGTTTTTTGCTGCTCTCGCCTTTATTATCAATGTAGGCCACTACCGCCGCGACACTGGCACCAATACCTGCGCCAATCGCTGTTTTGCTGACTTTCTCATCGCCCGTGTAAGGATCGTAGGTGGTGCAGGCCTGAAGTAACAGGCAGGCTGCGGGGATAATACAAAGTTTCTTAATCATACTCGGGATCCTTTAAGTAAAAATTGATGATGGGAAATTATACTCAATCTGCACAGCTTGTGTGCAGCTTCATGGACCGCATTAGACCCGAAAATATCCACACTTACTGTGACGGCCTAGTTAAAAACAGGCTTGAGCAGCGCCATTAAAACAATCCCTGATGCACACGCCACTGCAAGTATCAGGCTCATCACTCTCATTCGATAACTGCGCCCATAATTCAGGGCCACAGCACCACATAAAATATAGGCTAACAACAGGCCCAGCTTCAAAGCTAACCACGGGCTGTTAAGGGGGGTATACCCCGTTAAGTGAATTAAACCCAAACCACTGATAAGCAAGGCGGTGTCAATCCCGTGCGGCAGCGCCTTAATCCAAGCAGATTGAGACCGCTCGCGACCCATTAGCATTCCGATCGCCCGCAAAGCAAACAGAGACAAGCTGATCAGCACACAGATGATGTGGAACGACTTTAATGCCAGGTACATGGGTTTATTTGTCCGCCAAAGGGGCAAGGCCGTATTTGACAAGAATTTTTGACAGCTGCTTTCGAGATTTTAAGTCGGACAAACCATCGTCCATTATTTGGGCAAATTCTTGGGCCAGGGGGTTCCTCTTAGAGAAACCAATATAAAGGGCTTCGGTATGCGCAACACCTGCCTTTCTGAGCCCGGTCGCCTGGGGGTGCTGATGGACATAACTCTGTATCACCGACTGGTCTTCCACCAAAACGTCTATTCTTCCCGACAATACTTTTTTGATATTTTGAGCGAGCCCCCCGTCGTTACTGATCGATTGAATCAGTCGACTATTACCGGCGTTAGGGGTGATGTAATCTCGCCTGAGGTCACCGTAGGCGTAGCCTCGCAACACACCCAAGGTGACCTGCGAAAGCGATTCAAGACCTTCGTATTGCCAGTTGGAACCCTCTCTCACATAAAATGTATATCGTGCCTCAGCGAGCGGAGACTCCGGCAAGACCAGCCCCAGAGACTCCTGCTCGTCCACTCCGACAATGGCATCGTAGACCCCTGATTTCGCACCGTGAAGTGCTCTGATCCAAGGCACGTTAATGTATTCAATTTGATACCCGGCACGAGCAAAAGCATAGGCCGCGATTTCCACCATAAACCCAGGATTAGGTGATGAGTCCTCGCAGTTATAGGGGCACCAACTATCAGCCACCAAAGTAATGGTTTTACCCTCGATGCCCTCTTCAGCTGCTATATGAACAGGCAATGCCAGGCTCAACATCAGATTCAATAACAGACACAGCAATAAGCGCCAATCCCCACGGCAGGGACTGTTTCCACGCTGGCTACACTCATTCATAGACACTTAGGGCATTCCCACAGCTAGGCACTTCCAAAGTAGAGTATCTAACATTTACCAGGGGTAGAAAAGCTAAAGATGACGGGGGACAAGGTATCTATACTTTCTCGATAGCAGCCAAAAACTTGTCGGCATCCAGGGGCCGGTCATAGAGGTACCCCTGTGCTCTGTCACACATCTCCGACACCAAGAAACTATGTTGATCTTCGGTTTCGACCCCTTCCGCAACTACGGTTAATTGCATGCTTTTTGCCATAGCTATAATCGCCCTCACCAGCGACATGTCATTCTCATTCTCAGGGATTTCCCGAACAAAGGCCTGATCTATCTTCAATACATCAACCGAATATTTTTGCAGATAATTCAACGCTGAGTAACCCGTACCAAAATCGTCAACCGCGAGCTTTATGCCTTTTTGCGCCAGGCCCGTGAGCACATCCGTGACCCATTCATCATCGCCGATCAGCAATTGCTCAGTTAACTCAACCTGCAATTGATTAGGACTCAACGCGTACAGCGAAAGAATCTCATCAATTCGTTGTAGTAGAGACCTGTCGCGCAACTGCACGGAAGAAACATTAACGGACACATACAAATTGAGCCCATGGGCTTGCCATTGCTGCATCTGCCGGCAAGCCTCTACCAACACCAGGTCACCCAATTCTTTAATCATTCCGGTTTGTTCGGCCAAAGGAATAAATTGGTCCGGAGGCACTATTGTGCCGTCTTCCTTGCGCCAACGCACTAAGGCCTCGGCACCGACCACCCGCTTGGTTTTAAGCTCGAGGATCGGCTGATATTGAAGGAAGAACTCTTTATTCTGTAAAGCCCGATGCATATCAACTTCCATTTGCATCGATTCTTTTAACTTGGCATTCATTGCTGGAGCGTAATAGCTGTATTGGTTCTTACCAGACCGTTTGGCCTGATACATTGCGGCGTCAGCATTCATCATTAACGTATCTCCGGCCTTTCCATCGGTGGGGTAAAGCGCCACACCGATGCTGGCGGACAGATACGCCTCCGATAGATTAAGCGTAAACGGCTTGCTCAAGGCATCGATAATACGGTGACACACCTCGTCAAATGGGGCTGCGTCACTGGCCTGGGGCAACAGTAATACAAATTCGTCTCCTCCCATACGGGCAACTGTGTCGGTATCGCGAACGCAGCTCACAATACGAGCTGAGGCCTGCTGTAACACTCCGTCGCCTGCCCCGTGCCCCAAGGAATCGTTGATATTTTTAAAGTTATCAAGATCGACAAACAACACTGCAAGCCGGGTATGGCTGCGCTCAGCGAGTTTCAGCTCTTGCTCCAGCCGGTTTTGTAGGAGGTTGCGGTTAGGAAGCTCAGTCAGGCTGTCATAATTCGCCTGGTGCCAGGCTTTTTCTTCCATTTCCTTGCGAATGCTGATGTCCACTGCGCTGAAAATAAACCGCTTTTCCTGATTGCGGCTAACTCGATGTGGCGTACCCACAATAGAGAGTAATAAAGTGCTGCCATCCAGGCCACGAACGTGTAGCTCGCTGGACAGTGTAGTTTCAGACTCCAAAATCCTCAGGAAAAAGGCTTTGAGTTCCGCTGCATCGGACTCACAAGCCAAGCCAAAAAGATCCATTGGTTTACGATATGACGGCGACTGCCCCAGGAGCTCCCTAAAGGAGCGATTGGCATAGGCAATCTTAGCATCGGCATCCGTTTCCCAAATGAGGACGGGCGCATCGTCGGCCACCGATTGAAAATGACGCTGGCTTTCCTGCAGCAAAACGGAGTCCAGGTTGATTTTCTCAAGGTCAGAAAAGGATTGCTGGAACCAACGATTAACCCCCAGGCCGACGTAGATGAAAATCAATAATAATGGCGACAACCAATAAAGTGCACGTTTCAACATGACCTGCCCAGGAAGCTCAACACTCCAGGTCAAGCTGCCCAAGTGCTGCCCATCGAAGCTTCTGAGTAGAATGGTATTGGCTTCGCCGCCCTTATTGGGCTCATTTAACGACCAATCAAGCCTGGCAAGCCCCAGCTCTCTTGCAATGGCAGCGCTCTCACCGTCGAAGTCATCAATGAAAATCATGGTCGGCCGGGCACGACGAGCCAAGGGGGCGTCAGTGGTTATATCGCTCGTGATGGCACATACCGCCAACCGAAACAATTGACCGTTTCTTTTTACATAGCCGACAACCGGCTCCGGTTCATCCATCGGTGCCTCTTGAGCCTGTGCTATTAAGGGGGACAGTTGTGAGGGGACAAAACCTAAAAGTTCACCCGCCGCTACTTCCTTCCCCTGTTTTTCGGCGTAGAGAGCACTCCCCTCTACATCCAGTACCAGTAGCTCCTGCAGCCCATACCCCTCAACCAAATACTCTCTCAAATTATCCTTCAGCCATTGCTCATTTCTCTGGAGAACAATATTGACCAGCGCGGTATTCCACCAGGCGAATTCCTTTATTACCGTGCCTAACCTAAGGGCATTTTTGTCCAGTTGCCCCTCGATATTGGTCTGTACCTGATCCGAAGTGGTTTTATCAACCATATTGGCGGCAAACCACATCAACAGCCCGGAAAAGATCAAAAAAGCCGCCGCTATTCCCGCAAATGAAATAGCGAGTTTTTTAATTAATCTCTTTAAGCGAAGTTCCGCCGTGTCGAGCACCTCCACATGCCTGGCCGGTTCTGGTGATACGCCTTCTTCTTTCACCCCTAACACCTTCAAAGTCGCACTCTCCTCGATGTACGCATATTTTGACCCCGCGCGGGTTTAAGCTTAGTAACATTCCTCCATATTGCACGACTGATACGGATAAACTAATGTTTGAATTAACAGAGCTGGGCTGTCTTGGGCCGACAGTAGACAGAGTGATTATTTAATGTACTAATTTAAAGCACTCAGATATTATCCCTCTGTGTAACCAAGTGTAAGCAACGCGATATGACACTCGCAAAATGTCTATGATAGACCGCTACTTGCTTGTGAGGCCGATAATGATGAGCCAACACAATAAAACCACTATCTGCAGAGACGATTTTTGAACACTTACCTAGTCCACTTTTTACGTGACATCACTCTGCTTACCCTACTGCTCAGTAGCACATTCGTAAGCCTGCCTTCTTTTGCCACGCCCCCCCTCGATACGTCTTCAATCGATACAGAACTCGAAAGCATCAGAGCCGTTAACTACGAAGACAGCCCAAGAGCCATTGAACTATTAACTGAGCTTGAAGGTTCAATCACGAATAGCTCTCCCCTCTCGATTCGCCGGAAGTTTCTCTCAATTCTCATCAGCGCACAAAATGAATCTGGGGCGCTGAACAAAGCCTGGGAAAACGCTCAAAAACTTGAAGATATGGGCGTAGAGGAATCCGACGTTGCCTCACAGGCCGAAGCGCTGGCGAGCAAGGGCTCGATATTGATGTCTCGCGGGCAAATGAATGAATCCATTGGCCTCTTACATCAGGCCATCGGGCTGGCGGAATCGATCCCAGACCACAAGATTGCCCTCTTTGCCTATAACAATCTCGCTTCAGCCGAAAACCTGATAGGCGAGTTTGAGCAATCGTTGAGCCACTTTTTAAAGGCGGTTCAACTCTCTGAGCAAATTGGCGAAAACCAAGACCGCAACAAAGCCGTTCTGTTAAACAATATCAGTTTGCTCTACATGAGTTTGAAGGACCCCCAAAAAGGGCTCGAATACAATCAACGAGCATTCATCGAGGCCCGGAAAAGCGGCTCGCAAAATATGCTCGCCACCCTGTATATTAATAAAGGCTATGCCTACGATGATCAGGGTTTGGCAGAAGAGGCTTACAGCGCTTATAAGGAAGCCTTAGCGCTAGGAAAAGCTACCCACTCTATCCGTACCGAAGCGGTTGCACTGATCAACATTACTGATTACTTCTTACGGCAGGAAGATTTTTCTACGGCAACAGACTACGGCGAGCGGGCGCTGGCCGCTTCATTGAGCTCTGCCGATGAAAGCAATATTGCCACTGCCAATATCAATTTGGGTTTGGCACTTGCCGGACGCGGAAATGTGAAAGAAGGTGCGGCAAAGGTCGTCGCTGCAATTGAATTACTCAAAGAGTTTGATAGTCAACTGGACGTAGAGTTGACCCTGGGCGATTTGGCCCAGCTTTATGAAAATGCCGGCATGTATAAAGAGTCGATGGAAACACTCATTGAGAAAATGGCCCTCAGCGAAAGTCTCTATAAATCAGAGAGAGAAAAGGCCGTTAGAACACTTCAGGAAAAATTTAACGCCACGGAGCGACAGAAAAAAATCGAAACTCTAGAGCGTGAAAATACGATTAAAACGATAAAAATTGAAAACGATGAACTACAACAACAAATAACGGTGCTGGCTGCAACACTAGTTGTCTTTGCGGCGACCCTGCTTTTTTTGTTGTATAGAAAAGTGAGAAAAACCAACCTCGAACTTGAGTCCGCCAATTCAAAGCTGGAGATCCAATCGATATCCGACCCCCTAACCGGACTCTTAAATCGCCGTTCATTTCTTAAACTTATGGAGTCAAGAACAATAAATGAAGGGCGTAGGGCGTCAGAGCCGGACAAACCAAACGCACTTATACTGATCGATGTAGACAATTTCAAACGCATCAATGACACCTATGGACACTCTGCTGGCGATGCTGTTTTGGTGGAAATATCTCGCCGCTTGACCAACCTGATGCGAGACAGCGATATGATTCTGCGCTGGGGCGGTGAAGAATTTCTTGCCTACGTAAAAGAAATCACCTTAGAGGATATGAAACATGTTGTTAAAAAGATACTCAATTCAATAGGTTCAGAACCCATTGCTCTTGGAGACAAATCCATTTCTGTGACAGTATCTGCCGGCGCAATTTCCCTGCCCTTTAGTGGCTTGAGTGAAAATGATTTTGATTGGGAACGCGCCATAAAAATCGCTGACATGGCCCTTTATCTAGGTAAGGTGCACGGAAGAAACCGCGCTTACTGTGTGGATAAACTCCTGGTTCCCTATGATACCGTGGCCTCTAAGCTGGAAGAGGACCTTGCAGACGCGATGGAGAAAGAGTTGATCGAAGTAGAATCCATTGCAGGACCCACAAGCCGCAACAACGACGTGAAGAAAGGCTAAACACCTAAAAAGATCAATCAGCTATACTCTTTGGAGAGCCAACTGTCAGGTGCCGAACGTCACCACTCTCAACCCTCAGCGAGGCGGCCCGAAGGCAACACTAAACCATGAAATTCTATCGATATAAGCGCATCTGCAATTTCATTATACTCGTGCTGTCTACCCTAGCGGTTTTACCACTTGCCGAGGCTTCGGATGCCCCCTCATCGGACAAACAACCCTGCCTCGATTGCACCGATTCACCCACCCAGATACAGCTCGACATAGCCTCTATCGATTGGTGCCCCTACATTTGCCCGCTGAGCAAGGACAGACCAGGCGTGCTGATAGAGTATGTAAGAGAGATATTTAAGGGCTCAGACGTTAATTTAACCTTCACCCCCATGCCCTGGGCCAGAGCCATTCATGAAACAAAAAGCGGGCGGTTTAACGCGCTGCTCGCCCCCGCTAAAGAGGAAGCCCCCGGTCTCGTTTATCCGCTGGAGCACTTGGCCCACCAGCACATGTGTTTCTTTGTCCGCAACAATGACCCCTGGCGATATCAGGAGCCTTCATCCTTGCAAGGGCGCCGAGTGATTTACGCCTACAGCTCCTTTCCAAAGTCACTGGAGGGCACCCAACAATTGGCTACGTTCTACCCCATTCCCTACTATGACAAGTTTGTCACTCGCGCGACAAAAATGTTAATGAACAATCGTTTCAATACCCTGCTGTTTACCTATTACTCAACGCTGGATTATTTGCAACGTAATAAGCTGGAACAAAAAATCATGGTATCGGGTTGCGTACAACGCCAGGCCGTCTACCTTGCCTTCACTCCACAACCGTCACAGAGCGAGTCAATAGGGCAATTGATAGAACTCGTAGACCAGCGTGTCAGCGAACTTCGCAAGGACAAAACCCTCGACAGGCTTTTGTCCGAATATGGCCTAGAACCTTTCAAACCTTAGATGCACGTCACTCAACACAGGCTATAATAGCTATGGAAGGGCGATGCGCTCCCTTCAGGCAACGTCGGTACCTGTAATGCTTAAAGCTAGTTTGTTATTTTCACTTTTGATATTGGTGGGTCCTGCCCTAAGAGCCGATGAGCCATCGCCTGTGTTCAAGCTCTGTTCGCAAAATGAACCTCTTCTGCCTCACATTGGACCTGCCACAGACCACGCGTCGAACCCCGGCATTTTAGTCGAGCTGATCACGCAAACAGCCAAAGCCTCGGGATTTGAGGCGCTTATCCTACGCATGCCCTGGAAGCGCTGCATCCACAACCTTAAGACAGGCGAAATTGATGCGCTCTTCGCAGTTGTCTGGCAGCCGGAACGAGAGAGCTGGGGGCATTTTCCTAAAAGTGAAAACGGGGAACTTCACCGTGAGCAAAGGCTCTGGTCCGGCGTCTATTCAATTTTCACCCACAAAGACTCAAACCTGACTTGGAACGGCAAGCAGGTAGGGAACGTGAAAACAGGTATCGCCAGCCCGCTGGGTTATGTGGTGCATAAACAAATACATGACATGGGGGTTGCCAACAAAACAAGCCTTTCTGTCCGGGAAGGTTTTCGTTTGTTGTCGCTCAACCGGCTCGACGGTTATGTGATAGAAGAGCAGGCAGGCCGCCTTGAAGCGAGGCAACACAATATACAGCACCTCATACGAAAATTGCCAAAGCCCTTTTTAGTAGCAGACTGGTATATGCCCTTGTCTCATCAGTTTGTAAAAAAGTACCCCCAACGCTCCCAATTGCTTTGGCAAAAACTGAGCAAAATACGCGAGACTCAGACGCCGACACTACTAGAAAAGTACATGAACAAACTTTAAATAGTGGGAAGATCGCGCAATCACATTGACATCGTTTTATGCGGTGTAATCTACTGAGATTACTTATCCTTTTCTTCGTCCATGAACTGAATAATTCGCTCTTTGTAAGATCGTGCCGACAGTAAGGTTTCTTCATTTTTCAGTAAAAATGTATATTGGTTATTACTATGTAGATAGTTCACTTTATCTATATAACGCTTGTTCACTAATATTGAACGATGAATCCTCAGAAAACCGAAGGCCTGCAGTTCATATTCGAGAGCCGAAATACTACTGCGATATAAATAGACTTTGTCCTGCATGTGGAACTCAACATAATTTCCTGCCGCACTCATCCAATAAATATTATTAGATGAGAGTGTAATGTTCCGACCCTGCTCCTTGATTTCAAAATATTGTGGCAAGCCCTCTTCCACGGCTTCTTTAGGTGTATCGCGCAACTGAATAAGTTTATTTTGCAGACTATCAAGATTGTGCAACTGTATTTGCCTGACGGCGTTTGAAAGAGCCTCCAAAAAACGTTCGTCTTTATAGGGCTTAAGCAAGTAGTCAATGGCATGATATTCAAATGCCTTAATGGCATATTGGTCAAAGGCCGTTACAAATATAATGGCGGGCAAGGATGTCAATCTATCCAGCACATCAAAACCGTTTAATCCCGGCATCTGAATATCCAAAAAAACGAGATCCGGTTGATATTTATCAATGGCGGCCAGTGCTTCCTTACCATTAGCGCAAGAGGCAAGCACAGTGGTTAATTCTATATGGCCTAGTAGGCGCTCAATCCGCTGCCTCGCCAGCGGTTCATCGTCCACAACAATACAAGAAACTCTCACGGCGACAAGCCAGTTTTAATCAAGGGAATACCGAGTTCCACACCAAAACCTCCCGATTCATTTTCGAACAGCTTAAGGTAATATTCTTCCTCAAACATTTGTTCCAGCCTCTTCCTTACATTTGACAAACCGACGCCCGGGCGATGTTTAACGCGATTGAGATCCTCGCAGCCCTTTCCATTGTCTGTCACGCGCATGACCAATTGCTCTCCATGCTGTCTGGCGACTAGAGAGATTCGACAATGCTCAGTTGATGGAGAAAATCCATGTTTTATCGCATTTTCAATCAAAGGCTGAAGAATCAAGTTGGGCACCAAGGCGTTGCCAAGCTCAACATCAATAGAGTAATCAACACTCAGCCGATCGGAAAAACGGATAGACTCGATATCCAGGTAACTACGTATAAATTCCAACTCTTCATCCAAGGTAACTGAATGCTGCTGATCTTGTTTCAGCAAACGCCGCATCAATATCGCCAACTCACCCAGCATGTCCTTCGCCTGCTTTGCATTAATGTCGATTAGAGACATCACCGAGTTCAGCGCATTGAAAAGAAAGTGTGGCTGCAATTGCATTCTGAACGCCGTCAAGCGGGCATTGGAGAGAGCCTTTTCCGTGTTGGCAATTCTGACAAGCTGATCTTGATAGCGGCGATAATAGGTGTAGGCCACAAACATGCCAATGATCAGCCACAGTTCCAATAAGCTGCTCACCGCACCCGCAAGAATGGCCAGCACAATATGGTCCCAAGCACTGGCAATGTCCATGGGGCGCACCAATATTTGATAGAGCCCCAGAAAAAGGCAATAGGAAATAATGCTGTGCACCAAGGCAACGATTAACCCGAGCAAAATGTGCAGGCTATTTTGTATAAACCGACAGCCTTTTTGCCAGGTCAAGTAATCCAGATTCCGGTAGATCAAAGGCACCAGGGCAACCCAGAAAAAATAATGGGCAACGATGGCAATACCTTCAAAACCCCAGTTATAGTCTTCGAAACTATCGCTATAAATGTAGGGAATAAAGGATTGAAAAAGGAAAACCAGCGAGATAATTAAAGCCGCCAATAGCAGGCCGCCATAACCGAAGGTCCATCGTCTATCAGAGTTATTCACAGCAGTCTCCGCCAGGGTGAACGTGCAGTATAGCGTCAAGTCAGCCAATCGTTACAGACAGGCGTGACAAATACCAATTTTTGGGCTGAATAACATTTTGTGGGCCCACAACGGTCACAGTGAATGATGACCACCCCATTTTTGTAGTACGACCCCTCATATCTCTTTACCCTAAATACGCTTTCAATCCCGTAAAGACTTTTATCCTAAGCAGGAACATGACAATGCCTCTAGAAAAAAGAACACCAAAATCGCGGTTCGCTCGCGTTGCCTACTCAGCGCTGCTGACAGCACTGACTCTGATCGCTTCGGCGCCGTTATTTGCAAAGGAGGTGGAATTATCTTCTGTCTACCGTTTGTTGGATCACAAAAACTACAGCGCAGCCGCCGACAAATTGTCGGGACTGGTACAGAAACACCCTGAAAATGCTGACGTCTGGTATCAGTATGGTGTTGCGCTCTATCGCGATGGCCAGCTTGATGAATCCATTGCGGCCAGCAAGAAAGCGGCTACATTTGAAGGCTACGCCAGATACGCTCACTTCAACTCAGGGCTCGCATACGCGGCACTCGGTGAACTTAAACAGGCGTGGTTCCATATCGAAAAATCGATGGAACAGGGTTATATCAATCCAGATCAATGGTCTCAAGAGAAAGACCTTGCGGCTTTCAGGTCTCAGGGTAAGTTTCCCCTGGCCACTAAAAGCCACTATGAAATTCTGAAGGCAAAAAACCGCATAGAGGTGCCCTACCACATCCTCCTGCCTGAGAATTATGAACCCAGCAAACGCTACCGGGCCCTACTGGCCTTTCCTCCCGGGAATATGGGCAGCGCCTCGGCAGATTGGGCCATCGAAACCTTGTGGGCACGAGGGAAAGGCAACACCGACTGGATTATCGTGATACCCGTTGCCCCTGAAAATGGATGGATGAACCACCCCTCTCACCATGCTTTAAATGACCTGATGGAGCATGTGCGGGACCACTATGCGATTGAAGATAATCGATTTCGTTTTTTGGGATTCCAGTCCGGAAGCCGTCCTGCATCGTCATTTAGTGTAATGTCTCGCAATTTTGTGCACAGCCTCACGACCGTGGGCGCGATGAACTGGGAAGACTGGAACACACGCAGCATGAGGGAGTTTAAAGGCCTACCCGTCACACTGATTGCGGCAGAGGGAGATGCTCCGGCCATGGGGATCAACGAGACCGCCTTTCGGGCACTGAAGCAGCAGCAGGCAAACGTCCGCTTTAATCGCTTATTCGGTGAAGGCGCAAAAATGGAGAGCCTGTATAACAACAACTTACTCGGTATTATTGAGTGAACGGTAGGGTGACTTCGGCGGTCTGAATGCTCAAAGAGAACTATACTCATTAGAGCCTTGGCATGCAGGTGTTTAACACTGATACAATGAGCAACGACGTTAATATTTGACCCATCAATGGATATGGGCGATGAAAGGGGTGATAGCGAATGCAGGAATTTAAATTGGGCGATTGGCACATCAACCCCCAAAGTGGCACCTTTCATCAAGGAGAGCACTGTATCCGTGTAGAACCCAAGGTAATGGACGTCTTGCTGCGTCTGGCGGAATCCAGCGGCCAGGTAGTGAGCCGGGAAGCGCTGCTAGAGTCTGTCTGGGGTAAGGTGGTTGTCAGCGACGAAGCCATAACCCGGTGCATATCCGAGTTGAGAACACTACTGGGAGATACGGGTCGGGAACGTCGCTATATCAAGACGGTACCTAAACGAGGTTATGCGCTGGTGATGGACGTTGAACCCATCGCCGTGGCGAAAACTGAAACTCCAAAACCCACCCCAACAAAAGAGACTACGAGTACAACCAAGAGGCCTGGGCTGTCGGCCTCAAAAGGCCTTTTTGGCTTGATAACCGTGGTCGCGGCCGCTTCAATTTTCTTGTATGTGGATACATCTGAGGAGTCCTTCACTTCGCCGCCCCCGCTTCCACCCCAGGCTCCGGGCACCATTGAAGCCGTCAATCAAGAACCCACTTTCCTGTCGCGCATCCCGATTGATGATGATCGCCCCTCGTTGGCCGTGCTGCCCTTTAAAAACCTTTCAACCGACAGCGAACACCGCCACTTCGCGGAGATACTGACCGAAGACCTTCGCAACGACCTGACACGTTCAAAGTCCCTACGGATCGCAGCACGTACCTCTTCACTGGTATTCAAGGACAAGGCGCTTGATATACGTGAAATTGGAGGGCTACTAAATGTCGGTCACCTTGTGGAAGGTTCAATTCGAGTGGAAAACGGTTCTCTACGAATCACCGTACAGCTCACTGACGCACAATCGGGATTTCAGATCTGGAGCGACGTTTTTGAACGACCGCAGCAGCAGTCGGGCAACCTGAATATATCCATCGCCGAGTCACTGTTAACACAAATCGTACCACCCGAGATCGCCTCCGTGGTTCGCGACGACGTGCAGTCGAACAACTCTGAAGCCTACAGCCAGTATCGCCTCGGTTTGTTTCATGCCTACCAAACAGACGCAGACAGCGCCCTCAGAGCCATTGACCACTTCGAAAATGCGATCGAGCAGGACGGACAGTTTGGGCGTGCCTATGCTTCACTGGCACAAGTGCACATGAACAAGATTCGTAGAATGAGAATGCACTCTCATATGCCGACAACACCTGAGGCCTTACAGGCCATGTTTGTCATTGTAGAGCCCCTGTTAAAAAAAGCGGTGCACTTTGAACCTGAAGCCGGAGA
>CAJWCA010000098.1 GCA_913020395.1 uncultured Cellvibrionales bacterium
CACAGCGTTGCCTATGCTCAAAAATGGTGACTTTGATTTCTTGGTGACCGACTGGAATATGCCAGGCATGACCGGCATTGACCTGCTCAAGGCTGTTCGAGCGGACGATAATTTGTCGTCGCTGCCCGTACTCATGGTGACGGCTGAAGCCAAGCGCGACCAGATTATTGAAGCTGCGCAATCAGGCGTTAACGGCTATGTCGTTAAACCTTTCACTGCACAGGCCCTCAAGGAAAAAATCGATAAGATTTTTGAACGTGTCGACGGCTAAATTATTACAAGAATTAGGGCGCGGCAATGGAACAAGATTTGAGTAATACGGCCAATCAGGAGTTCATCTCTGAGCTTCAGGACTGCGCTAAGCTGCTGATTGAAAAACTGCAGGGCGACAATTTCGAAGATGCCTCTCAACTTATTCAAAATATGAATGAGACCCGTAACCGTCACATTTTTTTGACGGTAGGGCGACTGACCAGAGGGTTGCACAGCGCCATTGTCAATTTTCACGTTGATGCGGATCTTGAAGCTGAACCCCCCGTGGTGGAAGGCTCCGAAATTCAGGACGCCACCGACCGACTTTCTTATGTAATTGACCTGACTCAAAAAGCAGCCGATAAAACCATGGACATGGTTGAAGCTTCGGCACCGATTGCACTCAACCTCGGCCAAGAAGCCTCACAGCTTCACGAAGAATGGGGTCGTCTGAAACGGCGCGAAATGAATGCCGATGAGTTCCGTGAACTCTACCGACGCATGGACGATTTTCTCCTCCAGACGGGCAACGGCACACAGCAGCTGAACAAAAATCTGCAAGATATTATTTTGGAGCAAGGCTTCCAAGACTTGACCGGTCAAGTACTCAAGCGCGTGATTGGTCTGATTGGTGATGTCGAGCGTGACTTGGTTAACTTGGTGCGCATTGCCGGCCAAGTAGAAGAAGTTACAGGTTTGGGCGACGACGCCGATAAGATTATCGAAGACGCCAAGAGTGGCGCCGCAGCGGAGGGTCCGCAAATCCATGCCGAGGAGCGTGAGGATGTGGTCTCCGGGCAAGATGAAGTTGACGATTTGCTCTCAAGTCTGGGTTTTTAAACGCCGATAAAGCAGCAATATAGTGTAATTTAACAGGAGCGCTGAATGGGTTTCGGTGATGACGAAGATATACTTCAGGATTTCCTTGTAGAAGCAGGGGAAATTCTAGAGCTGTTGTCTGAACAGCTGGTAGATCTTGAACAGCGTCCTGATGATACTGATTTGTTGAATGCCATTTTCCGAGGTTTTCACACAGTTAAGGGTGGTGCGGGCTTTTTGCAGCTTAATGCAATGGTCGACTGTTGCCATGTGACCGAGAACCTGTTTGATATATTGCGAAACGGCAAACGTGAAGTCACCTCCGAACTCATGGACGTTGTTTTGCAGGCACTCGATGCCGTTAACCTCCAGTTTGAACAAATATCCCAGCGAGAAGAATTGACACCTGCCGATGCCTCGTTGATTGCCAGTCTGGAACGACTGGTTTCTCTGGAGGATCTCAATGATTCTGCGCCCGCTGCTGCCCCGGCAGCGGCTGTCGAGGCAGTCGCCGACACTGAAGCGGCTGTTCCCGAGGGAGACATTACCGACGCTGAATTTGAGTCTTTACTCGACGCCATTAGTGATGAAGGTGGGGCTGCGGCGCCTGCGGCTAAACCGGCACCTGCGGAGGAACCCGTTGCTGCGGCTGGGGGTGGCGATGACATTTCTGAAGATGAATTTGAAAAATTACTCGATCAACTACACGGCAAGGGTAACGCGCCAGCGCCAGCTGCCACACCTGCACCTGCACCTGCACCCGCTCCAGCACCGGCAGCGTCTGGTGGAGACCCGGATGGTATTAGCGAAAGCGAATTCGATGATTTGTTAGACCAGTTGCACGGCAAGGGCAATGGGCCGGGAAGGACAGAGCCCAGCGCCCCTGAGCCCAGTTCACCCGCGCCCGCAGCGGCTGGTGGAGGTGGTGAAACAATCACCGAAGACGAGTTTGACGCCTTGCTGGACCAGCTCCACGGTAAAGGAAAAATATCTGGCGACGCAGGAACAGCGGCTAAAGCCGCAGCACCGGCAGCCGCTGAAAAACCAGCGGCAGCACCGCCCAAAGCCGCCCCGGCGCCAAAAGCCAAACCGCCCGCGGCCACCGCAAAACCAAAAGCCAAAGCCCCGAGTGCAGACGCACAGAAGCCTCCTGCGGCCCGCGCGGCCCGCGATGGTGGAGGTCAGCAGGCAAACGTTGCCGCGGGCGAAACCACCGTTCGTGTAGATACGCAGCGACTAGATGACATTATGAACATGGTTGGCGAGCTGGTACTGGTTCGCAACCGCTTGGTACGTCTTGGACTGAAAAGCAGTGACGAGGACCTATCCAAAGCCGTCAATAATTTGGATGTAGTGACCGCAGATTTGCAATCCTCCGTCATGAAGACGCGCATGCAACCGATTAAAAAGGTCTTTGGTCGCTTCCCTCGAGTGGTACGGGATTTGGCGAGAAACCTGAAAAAAGAAATTAATCTGGAGTTGGTGGGCGAAGATACCGACTTGGATAAAAACCTGGTTGAAGCACTGGCAGATCCACTGGTCCACTTGGTGCGAAACTCAGTAGACCACGGCATTGAATTACCGGCCAATCGAGAAGCCGCGGGCAAACCTCGCATCGGTAAAATCATATTGGCGGCGGAGCAGGAAGGTGACCATATTTTACTCTCCATTACCGATGATGGTGGTGGTATGGACCCGGATAAGCTGCGCGCAATTGCGGTCAGCAAGGGCGTTCTGGATGAAGATGCCGCCGCGCGTCTGCCCGACTCCGAAGCCTTTAGTTTAATTTTTGCACCCGGGTTCTCGACCAAAGAAGAAATTTCCGACGTGTCCGGACGTGGTGTGGGCATGGATGTGGTGAAAACCAAGATTACCCAGCTCAACGGCTCGATCGAAATTCAGTCGGCCATGGGTGAAGGCACTCGCATTATCATTAAAGTGCCTCTGACACTGGCTATTATGCCCACCCTGATGATTATGGTAGGGCGTCAAACGTTTGCATTGCCGCTGGTGAGCGTTAACGAAATCTTCCATATGGACCTGAGGGAGACCAATATTGTCGATTCTCAGGAGTGTGTCACGATCCGGGAAAAAGCGATTCCCATTTTCCACCTCAAGCGCTGGCTGGTGAATGGGGCGGCGTTTGAAGAATCCCCTGAAGAGGCTCACGTTGTGATAGTATCGGTGGGTACCCAGCGCGTCGGCTTTGTGGTTGATCAGTTGATTGGCCAGGAAGAGGTGGTGATCAAGCCGCTAGGTAAAATGTTGCAGGGAACGCCCGGCATGGCAGGTGCCACCATCACAGGTGACGGTACGATAGCCTTGATTCTGGATGTGCCCAGCATGTTGAAACGTTACAGCGGTTAAAACCCCTATGCCCATCAAGGTACTTGTTGTTGATGACTCAAATTTCTTTCAGCAACGCCTGAAAGAAATTATTAATGAACATCCCGAAATGCAGGTCGTTGGCATTGCCGCCAACGGTCGGGAAGCCATTGAAAAAGCCGAGTCGCTTCGCCCCGATGTGATTACCATGGACTTTGAAATGCCGGTAATGGACGGGGTGACTGCCGTGCGCGCGATTATGGCCAAGCGGCCCGTGCCTATCCTGATGTTCTCCTCTCTGACCTATGAAGGCGCCCGCATCACCCTGGATGCGCTGGAGGCGGGTGCAGTCGATTTCATGTCCAAAAATTTTGCCGAGATTTCCAGCGACTCCGCAACTTTAAAACATAAATTACACAAGCAGATAAAAACGATAGCCCGTAAAGCCTCAAGCAGTGCGTCTGCACCTGCGGCAGCCAGTCGCCCGGCAAGGTCGGCCTCGCCCTCAAAGGCGGAACCTGGCAGGCTTAAAAACCGGATAAGTCTGCTTGTCATTGGTGCCTCGACCGGCGGGCCCGTCGCTCTGCCTGAAGTGTTAAAAACATTGCCGGCCAATACACCTTTTCCGATTGTATTGGTGCAGCACATGCCGGAAAACTTCACTAAAGCTTTTGCCGAGCGCTTGAACAAACAGTGTCGGGTGAAGGTAAAAGAAGCGGTGGACGGTGATTTCCTACAGCCCGGTGTGGCGCTTCTGGCCCCGGGTGGTAAACAGCTGATGCTGGACAAGCGAGCAGGGCGTGTAAAAGTGCTGGACGCGGACGCAAGGGTCAATTACAAACCCTCCGTCGACATTACCTTTGGGTCGGCCGCCAATGGTTATGGCGATCGTGTGTTGGCGGTTATATTAACCGGTATGGGATCCGATGGCTGCGAAGGGGCGAGAATGCTGAAAAACAAAGGCAGCACGGTCTGGTCCCAGGATAAAGAAAGTTGTATTGTGTATGGCATGCCCATGGCCGTTGCCCGGGCAAATATCACCGATGAAGTGCTGAGTTTGAAGGATATCGGGCCGCGAATTTTGCAGGAGATTTAGCATGGATGTGCTGAGTATTCTAGGTGTCATCATCGGATTTACCGCCCTGCTGGGGGGTAACTTTCTAGAGGGTGGAACCTGGGAGTCATTGGTTAATGCCCCGGCTGCACTGATTGTCATCGGTGGCACATTGGGCGCAGCTATTCTTCAAACCCCCGCCTCCAGTTTACGTCGTGCTTTGGCTATGTTTTCTTGGGTTTTTCGCCCACCCGTTTCCCCGTTCAGTTACGGCATCAGTCGAATTGTTCGATGGGCGGTGGCGGCGAGAAAAGAAGGTTTGTTAGGGTTGGAAACATTGTCCGAAACCGAAAGCGACAAATTCGCCAGAAAAGGGCTGCAATTGTTAGTGGATGGCAGCGAACCTGAAACGATCAGGCGAGTGATGGAAACAGAATTAATTCTGCGCGAGCAGCGCGACCACGATGCGGCGAGTTTCTATGAAAGTATGGGCGGCTACTCACCCACCATCGGTATTATTGGCGCCGTGATGGGTTTGATTCACGTGATGCGCAATTTGGCCGAACCCTCAGAGTTAGGTGCCGGTATCGCCATTGCTTTTGTGGCCACGATTTATGGTGTTGCTTTTGCCAACTTGTTTCTTTTACCTGTAGCCAACAAATTGAAAATGTGCATTAACGAGCAGTCCCAGTACCGGGAGCTGATTATTGAAGGTATCATTGCCATTGCTGAAGGTGAGAACCCTAAAGGCATTGAATTGAAACTCAGCGGCTACCTCCGCTAGGTTTTGTAAAAGGCCTGCCGATATGCCCCGTCGCAGAATTGTAAACCTCAGCATGAATCACGAGCGTTGGCTCGTTTCCTATTCCGATTTTGTCACCTTGTTATTTGCCTTTTTTGTAGTGATGTACTCCATTTCACAGGTCAACGAAAGTAAATACCGCGTTTTGTCGAATACCCTGGAAGATGCCTTCAGTACAGAGCAGCGCAGCATTACACCCATACAGGTTGGTGACCCGTCGCTGCAGGCGAACCCCGCTGTGATTACGGCACCAGATCCGGACGCCGGTGAGTTTACTGGGGATGGGGCGTTTGAGAAAACCGCAGACTTGCCGCAATTGTCTGAGGGGTTTAATGAACAATTTGCCGACTTGATTGATGAAGACCTGGTGCAGGTCAACAGCAATGAATTCTGGTTGCAGATTGATATCAGCAGCAGCGTATTATTTGACAGTGGCAAAGCCTCTCCCAACCTTCAAGCCCAGGCGATATTTGACGAGATTGCGCAAATGTTAAAGGGTTTTGACAATCCCGTTCAGGTGGAAGGTTTCACTGATAACGTGCCGATTAATACTCGCCAATTTCCGAGTAACTGGGAATTGAGTTCGGCAAGGGCTTCAGCCATTGTCAAAATGCTGATGGAGGGGGACGTTGCCCCCGAAAGATTGTCGGCAGTCGGTTATGGTGAGTATCGCCCAATTTCCGATAACAGCACTGAGGCGGGTCGCTTGCAGAATCGGCGGGTCGCGTTGATGATTTCACGGGAGCGTATCAATCGTCCACGGGTGGAGAAATTATCCAGTATTGAAGAGCGCGTTCGGGGCACCGAGGTCGAGCGTACACAACCGTTCCCTCAGCCAGACCTGGTGGCAGAAGATGACGCCCAGCAAGCTGCGACACCTCCTCCCGCCAACGACTTGTCAAATGAGGTAATCGAGCAGCGTCTGGATTCTCTCCTGAGTAATCAGGGCTCCCCGAGTACGAGCAGTTTAAGTGATATTCTCGAGGCAGACGCCAATCCCGATGAGACGGAGGGTGCCGCAGCCGAAGACACAGATGGAGCGGTAGCCAGACCGCCCGCAAGAGTGGGCAACATTCAACCCGTGGAATTGGAAGGTGGAGGCTTGTTATTTAGCCGGGACCCGCCTGCCAAGGATCAGTAAACTTCAAACCTTCATGCTTAACAGCCTTTCTTCCCCGGTGTAACATGGGGCCTCTGGGCCCAGGCACCGCTCTGGTACAAAGCTTGCTACGCTCAGGTAAATGATCAAATCCGCTGGGTTTGTGACGGAAATTTGGCGCTTTGGCGTAAAAGGGGACAACTTGCAGGTCTGGACAGTGGCAAATCAGAAGGGCGGAGTGGGCAAAACCACCACAACCGTTGCCCTTGCCGGCTTGGCTGCAGAGCAGGGCCTGCGCGTGCTTATGCTTGACCTGGACCCACACGGTTCGCTCAGTACGTATTTTGGCGTGGACCCCGATACCGTTCGCAACAGCAGCTATACTCTCTTCCAGCAAAGAAAGAACCTCAGCGCTGAGTTGGTGAGTGGAATAATTCAGCGAACAGACTATCAAAATTTGTCTCTGTTACCGGCAACCACTGCGCTGGCTACATTGGAACGGCAAGCGATTGGTCAGGACGGCATGGGTCTGGTGATAAGCCGGTCCCTTGCTCTCACCAATGGAGAGTTTGATTTGGTGGTCATTGATAGCCCGCCGCTTCTGGGGGTATTGATGATCAATGCACTGGCTGCCTGTCGGCGTTTGCTTGTGCCGGTGCAAACCGAATATCTGGCAATGAAGGGGCTGGAGCGCATGGTTCATACTCTGGCGATGATTGGTCGGTCACGTAAAGAACCGCTGGAGTATACTGTTGTGCCCACGATGTTTGACCGTCGTACCCAAGCCTCTGTCAGTAGCTTGCGAGTGATGCGCAATACTTATGTTGATCAAATGTGGCCGGGAAAAATCCCGGTTGATACTCGCTTTCGAGATGCCAGTAAGGCGGGTGTTCCCCCTAATCTTTTTGACCCAAAGAGTCGTGGTGTGGAGGCCTATCGGTCCCTTTTGAAGTGGATATTGAAACCACAGCGACAGCCATCGGCTTCCCCAGTAGAAATGTTGGGGCCTTAGTCGTGGACGAAAATGAAACACCTCAGGAAACACTTCAGCATTACTTCGATGACTTATTCACCGGGGCGGATGGTGTGTTGGAACCTGCGCAGCCAGTGCCTATACCAGAACCAAAGAAAAGGCCAAAGCCACGTTTGGTGAAACCCAAAGCCGCTAAACCAAGAGCGGTGCCAGCCTTTGCCGAGCCAGGTGTTCAAAGCGAGCAAAAAGTTAAACTTGAAAGGCTGCTGAAAACGGCAAGCGTTACGGCTCGAAACACCGAGTCACCCGTCAAGCCTGCTCCCGTGCCGGCGCCGGCTCCTGAAATAGTTGTAGAGGCGAAGCCCATTCCGGTTGCTGAACCCCTGTCGACTCCAGAAATGGAGGTCGAGGCGGAAACCCTGGTAGCTGAACAGATCGAAGGGCTTGAGTGGGCTGCAAATGGCCGACCGCCGTGGGCGCAGGACGCATTTGATGTTTTATTATTCAAAGTATCCGGGCTTACTTTGGCAGTGCCCCTGGTCTCTCTGGGCCAAATTCAACCGCTGACAGAAGACTTGACGCCAATTTTTGGTCAGGCGGATTGGTTTATGGGCCTACAGCCCACATCACTTGGAAAAATCAGAACCATTAACACCGCCTTGTTTGTCATGCCAGAGCGCTACGATCCGGCATTTCTGGCAAGTGCCAAATTAGTGATCTCTATTAATGGTCTGCCCTGGGGTTTGGCTGTCGATTCCGTTAATCAGCCGATAACCTTGGACCCTAACGCCGTTAACTGGCGCAGCAACCGGAGCAAGCGCCCCTGGTTGGCGGGCACCGTCAAAGAACAAATGTGCGCATTGATCGATATCCCCATGATGGGAAAGTTGTTGCTTGAGTCCGATGCAAATACAAATAGAAAGTGAGGTCGTTTAGGGTAAACTGACGATTCCGGCCACTAATCGCTACTTCGGGCTCAAAAATAATAGCCTTTAGTCGATACAGTGGCATAGAAGCTGCTTTTAACTATAGTAAGGGGTGGCTTAGTTTGTTTTTTGACGCCTGTCGTAATAAGGATAAGAACTTATGGCAACCAGTTCAGTAAATAGTAAAACCGGCGACGACCCCATGTTGCAGTGGGTCACCTTCAAGCTCGCAGGTGAAACTTATGGCATCAATGTCATGCAAGTGCAGGAAGTGTTGCGCTACTCTGAAATTGCGCCCGTTCCCGGTGCTCCCCCCTATGTATTGGGCATTATTAACCTGCGCGGTAATGTCGTGACGGTGATTGATACCCGCCACCGCTTTGGTTTGGAATCCGGTGATGTGACTGACAATACTCGTATTGTGATCATCGAGGCTGACAACCATGTCGTGGGCATATTGGTGGACAGTGTCGCAGAGGTAGTCTATTTGCGTCAGTCTGAGATAGAGACGGCACCCAATGTCGGCAATGACGAAAGTGCCAAATTTATCCAGGGTGTTTGCCATAAAAATGGCGAACTGTTGATTTTAATTGAGTTGGACAAACTGTTGACCGACTCGGAGTGGGCAGATCTGGAATCTGTATAATTTTTAGCGAGAGGGCAGGCGACAATGGTATTAATGGATATGGTTTTGATCGGCAGTGTCGTAATTTCATGGATTGCGGTTGCCGCGTCTTTGTATGCGATGTTGCGTGTGCGCCGTCAGGCGAGCCTGACCGAAAAACTGTATCGCCGCCTGAATCATGATCTGCAGGTGGCCAACAGCGGTTCCGTTGGTATGGGCAAACGCCTGTTGTCTGTAGAGCGCTCACTGCAGGATACCTCTCGCAAACAAGAAGCGCTTGAGCAATCCCGACGTAAAACACCTAAAACAGATTTGGACGAAGTGCCTTATGCCCAGGCCAATTTGTTGCTAAATGCCGGGCTGAGTGCCGAGGATGTCGCACGTCGCTGTGGCTTGTCTCGTGCGGAAGCATCACTTATGGAATTGATGCAGAATCAGGCGAGCGCTGCAGCATAATGGACATGCGGCTGCTATTGAAGCCGAGTCTGTTTGCGCTGGTTGTTTCCATCAGTGCTTGCAGCATAGTGGATCATCGCAGCGATGTGAGTTATGGCAAAGCGGGCGAATTGGTGTCCAGTGAACTTGTCTCTCAGATTAAACCTGGCCACACTCGCAAAGCATGGGTCCTTTCACACTTGGGTGAGCCCACTAGCCTTTCGATGGCCGCAGACGGTGAGGAGTTGTATACCTACAGCTATGAGAAAGTTGCTGAGAAACGTTTGCGGGTGATTTTTTTATTTCAAACTCGCAGTACTAAAACCGATAACAAACATCTTTATATCAGTCTGAAAGACGGCATTGTCACGAAATTTTGGAAAGACTTTTCCTATGATGAGCTGTTCTCCAAGGAGCCTTCCGGCGAACCGATCAACGCAGGGTCGGTTAAAGCAGAATCGAGCAAAGAGGCTCGTGAACAGAGCCCCGAATTTATCCGATAGCTAGTGCGGTCTCCTGAGGGTCTTACCCTTTAACCTTACCCCTGAAACTGCTGACCATTTTTGTCTTTAGAATCCTCTCCCATCAAATACAAATATAATGGCATTAAATCTTTGGCCTGCTTAACCGTGGCTGGATTTTCTGCTGGATAGGCGGCTGCGCGCATACTGGTGCGTGTAGCGCCGGGGTTAATGCTGTTACTGCGCACATTTGTGACTTCATCGAGTTCTTCTGCCAGCACTTGCATCAGGTTTTCAGTGGCTGCCTTGGAGACTGCGTAGGCTCCCCAGAACGCTCTTCCTTTATAACCCACACTGGAGCCCGTAAAGACCACTGATCCACTATCGGCACGCTGCAGCAGAGGCATCAGCGCCTTGGTCATCATAAAGGGCGCGGTAACGTTAACCTGCAACAAGCGCTGCCAAACATCTGTGCTGTAGTTGGCAATCGGGGTTCTCTCACCCAGCTCGCTGGCGTTGTGTAAGATACCGTCGAGGCGACCAAAGGCATTGTCCAGGCTGTTGCACATATCCTCATAGTCTTTCTCTACAGCACCTTCGAAATTAATCGGATAGATTGCGGCCTGGGGGTACCCGGCATTTTCGATATCGTCGTAAATCTGTTCGAGTTTTTCAGTTGTCCTACCCAGTAACACGACGGTGGCGCCATGGGCGGCATAGGTGAAGGCGGCCTCCCGGCCGATACCTGCACCCGCGCCGGTTACTGCGATAATTTTATTCGCGAGTAGTTGAGGGGCAGGGTGGTAATTGTTGTGATCAAAAGGGGTGAGATTATTCACAGAATTTTCCGTTAACAGTGATAGGGTTTGAGGCGGGAGTTGGGCTCCTGTCTCAGACAGTATTAGTGTCGTTTGGTATTAATTATAGCCCAGAGTTCTTTTGGGTGCTCTACAAGATAGCTTGCATTCCAGCTCTCCGCGCTGTCGCCATCGCCGATGTAGCCGTAGGCCGCCGCGATGGTTTCCATGCCCGCGTTGCGACCACACTCTATGTCTCTCCTGTGATCACCGATATAAATGGCTTCACTGGCTTTACAGCCCAGTTCCCGACAGGCCAGCTGCAAGGCTTCCGGGTCGGGTTTTGGAACACTGACATGATCGGGACAGATGACAGTGGAGGGTGGGCAGGGGAGTTTGGTCAAGGCCATTAGCGGCATGGTAAATCGGGAGGGTTTATTGGTGACAATGCCCCAGGCGATATCGTGTGCTTGAAGCTGCTGCAAAAATTCATAGATGCCAGGAAAAAGCGTGCTGGCGCAAGACAAGTTTTTTTCATAGAGGTCTAGTAACTGCTGCCGCAGGTCTTCGAAACCCTCTGCGCCTTCCTCCCGCTGAAATGCCAGTGTGACCAGAGCTCTCGCTCCCTGCGAAACACTTTTGCGAATGCGTTCGGACGCTATTTCGTCTCTGCCGTGTTGTCTTAGTAACTGATTGACCGTGACAACAAAATCCGGCGCGGTATCTACCAGTGTGCCATCGAGGTCCAGTAGTACCGCTTTAATTAAACTCATGCGGGTTTTCGCACATGAATAATATAATTGACCGAGACATCAGTCGGGTCGAGTTTGTATTGTTTTGTCAGGGGGTTGTAAGTCATGCCGGAAATGTCGACGAGTTCCAGCCCTGCCTTTCTCACCCAGTTACCGAGTTCCGACGGACGAATGAACTTACTGTACTCGTGGGTGCCTTTTGGCAACATCTTTAATAGATATTCTGCGCCTAGAATAGCGAAGGCGTAGGCTTTTGGATTTCGGTTGATGGTAGAGAAATACAAGTTGCCGCCGGGTTTGCACAGGCTGGCACAGGCCTTAATCACCGAGCTTGGGTCTGGCACGTGCTCTAACATCTCGAGGCAGGTGACCACGTCAAAGCGCGCGGGATGTTTGTTTGCAAAATCTTCGGCGGTGCTCTGTTGGTAGTCGATTTCAAGCTCACTTTCGAGCGCGTGCAGGCGGGCGACCCCGAGTGGGGCCTCTCCCATATCGATACCGGTGGCCGTGGCGCCTCTCTGGGCCATAGACTCGGTAAGAATGCCGCCGCCGCAGCCCACATCCAGCAGTGCGCTTTCGGCCACAGGAGAGCGGCCGTCAATATAATTTGCGCGTAGAGGGTTTATTTCGTGTAACGGCTTGAACTCGCTGGCAAGGTCCCACCAACGGCTGGCCAATGCTTCAAACTTGGCCACTTCTGCGCTGTCTACGTTGGCATTTTCACGTGTGTTTTGCATATCGATTCCGATAGATTGTTGGCGATGTGTCGCGTTTAGACTAAGCCTCTTGCGAACCGGCGCGTATGGTATCACCCCATTGCTGGGCGTTGGCAATAATCTCTGCTTCGTTCAGGGTTTGCAGTGCGCGATCGCTCATCACCGTTTGGCCGTTGATCCAAACATGGCTGACATTTTGGCTGTTATTGCAATACACCATCTGCGATACGGGATTGTAAATCGGCTGCAGAGCCAGATCACTCATGCCGATGGCACAGATGTCGGCTTTTTTGCCCACTTCCAGGCTGCCCACTCGATCGCTAATGCCCAGTGCTTTGGCGCCATTGAGTGTTGCCATGGTTAATGCCTGCTGGGCGCTGAGTGCCTCTGCATCTTTGGATACGGCTTTGGCTAGCAGGGCGGCAGTGCGCATTTCGCTGAACATGTCCAAGTCGTTGTTGCTGGCTGAGCCGTCGGTTGCCAGGGCTACATTCACACCCGCTTTCATCAGCGTGTCTACGGGGCAGAATCCACTGGCCAGTTTTAAGTTGGATTCCGGGCAGTGCACGACGTGGGCGCCGGTGCTCAATAACAGCTCGATATCACTTTCATCAATTTGTGTCATATGCACACATTGGGTTGCCGGCGTTAACACGCCCAGCTTGTGTAGGCGAGCGCTGGGCCTGATGCCCGAGGCCTTTATGCCTTCATCCACTTCGAAAGCGGTTTCGTGCAAGTGGGTTTGAATAGGGGCTTGCCATTGGTCCGCGAGTGCAACGGTTGCTTTAAATGCGTCATCAGACACGGTGTAGGGTGCGTGCGGGCCAAAACCAATGGTCACCAGTTCGCTGTTTTTGTATGTCTCCAGCAGCCCGGCGCCTTTTTCGAGGTATTCATCGGGACCACTTCCCCACGCGGTAGGAAAATCCATGACCGGAATGGTTACCTGGGCACGCATACCCGCTTCGTGACAGACCTCGGCGGTCTCCTCCGGGAAGAAATACATATCGGCAAAACAGGTCGTGCCTGTTTTGATCATCTCCGCAATTGCCAGGCGAGAGCCGTCTCTGACAAATTCAGCAGAGACATGCCTTCCTTCCGCGGGCCAAATGTGATCTTCAAGCCAGGTTTGCAGCGCGGTATCGTCGGCATAGCCTTTCAATAGGCTCATCGGTGTATGACTGTGGCTGTTGATCAGGCCGGGAATAACAGCGTGTTGGTCCAGCTGAAATTGCTGGCCTTGTTCGCTCAGGGTGTAGTGTTGGTCGACCTCGCTCTGGGGCAGGATGGCGAGAATTTCACCCTGGTTGATAATCACTGCGTGGTCGGTGAGCAGGGTGTTTTCAGGGACAACGGGAATGATCCAGCGCGCGGCGATAATCAGATCAACAAGAGTGGGCTTAGACATGGTTTTTCCTGTTCGAATATTGGGCGTTTTGCCTGTAAATTAAGCGCCTTCTCCCCGGGAAAGGGGGTTTGCGCGGCTCTGGTGGGGAGTATAGCGATATTCTCCCAACAAGAGCAGGGGGCGCGTGCCTATGCCGTTGATTTTATGGTAGTATTCGCGCTTCACGAGAATAAGGAAAACCTAACTCCATGGGCGAATTAGCGAAAGAAATCTTACCCGTCAATATCGAAGACGAGCTTAAGCAGTCATACCTCGATTATGCCATGAGCGTGATCGTTGGGCGGGCCCTGCCCGACGTGAGAGATGGCCTCAAGCCTGTACACCGGCGGGTGTTATTTGCCATGAGTGAGCTGGGTAACGACTGGAACAAAGCCTATAAAAAGTCGGCTCGTGTCGTCGGTGATGTAATCGGTAAATACCATCCCCACGGTGACTCGGCGGTGTACGATACGATCGTACGTATGGCTCAGGACTTTTCTCTTCGTTACATGCTGGTGGATGGTCAGGGTAACTTTGGTTCAGTTGATGGCGACAGCGCTGCGGCGA
>CAJWCA010000099.1 GCA_913020395.1 uncultured Cellvibrionales bacterium
AATATAAAAAAATTATTACCTTGGATTGATTGGGCTTACGAAAAAGTGAAAGGAATCTATGCCTAAAGTTCTTATATCTGATTCATTAAGCAGTCTTGCTAATGATGTTTTTGAAAAAAATAATATTGAAGTTGATACTATTACAGATCTTTCTCCTGAGGAATTAAAGAAAATTATAAATAATTATGATGGCTTAGTTGTTCGTTCTGCAACAAAAGCTACTGATTTTATAATTTCTGCAGGTACTAAGTTAAAAATTATTGGTAGAGCAGGAGCTGGAGTTGATAATATAGATTTAATTTCTGCAAAAAAAAATGATGTCATTGTTATGAATACTCCGGATGCGAATGCGACCACGACTGCCGAATTAGCATTGGCGCATATGTTTTCCTTAAGCCGAAATTTAAATGGGAAATCCCCATCCTCATCCAACTCGCCCTTAACTGACAAACTAAAGTGCTGGTTAGCACTATAGGCGGCACCGTATTCACGTCCCTCTGCCGACTCTGCATAACGAGAAACAAAAGCTTCGCTGGCACTGGCGGAAATTTTAACTTTGTCCCCATCTGCCGTCACCAGCGTAAAACTAAAGGTATTTTTCTGGGCAAAGTCATAGGCGGATGAGGATACAGCCCCGGCGTCTCTCATGCCCAAGGCTTTTGCGGGGCTATCGATAAGCTCTTCCACATCGTCTTTACGGGGTTCAGTGTCAACATTAGGGGGGGTACCCAAAAATTGTTCGCGCAGGGATTCGACCCCACTGATCACCAAGTCGTAGGTCTGACCAATATCATTAGCGACTGTCTCATTCAACATACCCAGAGCCTCTAACTGCTCTTGAGCCTCTGCGAATCCCTGCTTAAAACCCTTGAGGCCCGCCTCAAGCCGCGACTCTAACTGCTCAGCCGTAGCGCCTTCGGCCTCATCGAGAGTGAGTCGCCGTTCGATAAAGCCCAATATGTTACCGGCAACACGTTCTGCCGTCAGAGGCTCAAATTCCCCTATCGCGCCACTTTGGGTTTGAGGGAGCTCAATATCAGAGGCCAACTTTTCGTAGGCTCGGGCAAGCGCCCGCTGCACGAGGTCAAAGGGGGACTCCGCTCTACCTACGACAAACTCGGGATCATTCGACTCAACACGGGTGTAGGACTGGGATTGTTCACTCATCGAACCGAGCATTTGACGCCCCTCAGAAGTCGAAGATTGCCACTGACTCATCTGATAGCTGCTGGATTGTAACGATACGCTGAGCATTTTGCCTCTCCTCCCATTGCTGAAGCAGCGTCTTTGCGCGCTCCAACGATCAATGAAAGGCTATCGGCCTTTTGCCCAATTACTTAAACATCAATTTAGACTAAAAAAACGGATTAAACTTACTTGAAGTTCTTAATCACGTAATAGGTCCCCAAGCCAAGCACGACCAACAGCAACACTAGTGCTGCACGCCCCATTCTACGGGGGCTTTGAGGGGATTCAGAGCTTTGTTTTCCCGGTTTTTCTTTGCCCGGTGTAGACGCTGCTTTGCGCTTGACCTGTGTCGCCGCTTTCACCTTGGCAGGCCTGACGGGCCTGACATTTTGCCCTTGAGCGGCAGAAGGCGCCGGGACTGGACGGATGGTCGTTTTATCGAGATCATCTGAGGGCCCTATGACGCCAAATGCCAGCGTATCAAAACGCAGCTCATCCCCTCGACTTAACCAGGCCTCCTTTACCCGTTTACCGTTGACATAGGTCCCGTTGGCCGAATCGAGATCGGTGACCCGCAATCGATCATTTTTCAGGCTCAATCGAGCATGTTTGCGAGACAAATGGGCTGCCGCCAGGGTAATGTCACAATCATTGGAGCGCCCCACCAATGATTCTTTGTCGATCGAAAACACCTTATTTTTGAGTGCTGAATGGTTTGACTTTAAGGCCCAGCCGCTTGCACTCGCTTTTACAGGTGCAACCGCCGCCGGTTTTTTCACCTTCGCTTCGAGCTTTGGGTCAACCACCACAAGCTCTGTACTGCCAACCATAACCCGGTCGTTGGCAAGCAGAGGACAGCGTTCTTTTACCGCTTGGTCATTCACCAATAACACCTGCCCCTGAGACCGATTAACCAGTGTTAATGTTTCGTGTTCAACCAGTATTTCTGCGTGTAAGTCGGCTACATCTTCACTTTCAACAACCAAGTCATTGCGGTCGTTTTTTCCGATTCGAACCTTGGGTTCAACTAGCCATACCGCATTTTGTTTTTTGTGTTTAAAGCGGATTTTGAGCATGGGTTTTCCTGTTGTGAAGCGTTAAAGTTAACATAATGCAAAAAACACGAACGGGCATCAACAGCAATGTTAATCCGATCACTCCTTGTGGATCAATTTAGCGTAGTATAAATACACGACAAGAAAATTCTGTGATCAAGCGCATGCTGCAGAGGCGACCATTGGGCAAACAACAGAACACCTATTCATTGAGCGACCCCGGCCGTAGACGAGACAACAATGAAGACTGTTTCCTCGAAGATCTCAGCTTGGGCCTGTGGGCTGTGGCAGACGGCATGGGCGGTCACGAAGCCGGAGAAGTGGCCAGCGCCATCGCAATTAAAGTGATACGAGAGCAGTTCGCGCAACAGGCTCCTCTGGCTGACGCCATTCAAGCAGCCCATCAAGCGGTTCTCGCGGCCGCCTCGGCGGGTTGTGGCGCCGAGGGCATGGGTTCCACCATTGTTGCCCTCTCAAGTGATACCGACCACTGGCACCTGTCCTGGGTTGGAGACAGTAGAGCCTATCTATGGACGAGCAATCAAGAAGGTGGTCAACTTCAACAGTTGAGCGCCGATCACTCCTATGTCCAAATGCTGTACCAGTCAGGTGCCATCGAAGCCGAGGATATGGAAAGCCACCCCAGCAAACATGTCATCACCCAATGTCTGGGCAGCACACAAGTGGATCAGGTGAAAGTCGACAACCTGACTCAGCCCTGGCAGGCGCAGCAAACACTTTTATTGTGCAGCGACGGCCTCAGCGATGAGCTCAGCGACGAGTCGATTGCTGAGATTCTGTGTCAATACAAAACGCTGCCAGACGCAGGGGCGGCCCTTTTGAATGCAGCGCTTTCTGCCGGCGGCAAAGACAACATCACACTACAACTGATCGGCTCGCCACTCGATTACCAGGCGTGCTCTAATGCTACCCCTCCTTCAAATCGGGAGGACCATATTAAAGTGAACACGCCCTTCCCAGCAGCCCGCCTGATAAAGGGTTTATTGATTGTTGCGGCGCTGGCAGGTTTACTGACCGTACTCCTGGGGAGTGCTGGATAGAACATGCAGATTCCTGGTTATCAAATCCTGAGGAAAATAAATCAGGGAGGCATGTCAACGGTTTACCTTGCCATCCAGCTCAGTGTGGGGCGCGAAGTCGCCCTTAAAGTCATGTCTCCCGCTCTCAATGCCGACCCTGTTTTTAGTGAACGCTTTCAAAGAGAAGCGAATATTGTCGGGCAGTTATCCCATCCCAATATTATTTCAATCTACGATATTGGCTGTTACAAGAATCTAAATTACATCGCCATGGACTACCTGCCCGGTGGTTCCTTGCACGATAGAATGAGTCAAGGCCTGAGCACGCAGGAAGCGTTGCGTATCACCCGTGAAATGGCATTGGCTCTCGACCATGCACACGAAAAAGGTTACATGCATCGAGATATAAAACCAGAAAACATCTTGTTTCGAGAGGATAACTCGACCGTACTGTCTGATTTTGGTGTTGCAAAAACAGTCAGCAGCGCATCCAGAATGACGCAAACGGGTATGGTTGTGGGAACGCCACACTACATGAGCCCGGAGCAGGCCCGTGGCAAAGCCAGCGATGGCCGCGCTGACATCTATGGGCTCGGGATAGTATTATTTGAGATGTTAACCGGAACCGTACCCTACAAAGCCGAAGAAGCCGTTGCGATTGCCATTAAACATTTAACGGCTCCGATACCGGTTCTCCCTCCTCAATATGGATTTTATCAGGGTTTGATTAACAAACTCCTGGCCAAAGAAGTCGATGATCGACTCCAGAGAGGCCAGGATGTTGTCGAAGCGATTGATCAGCTACAATCCCGATCCAATACCTCAGGCAAACTTCATCTCACTCACACCGACTCAAGTACGGTTCAAATTGTCTCGCTATTTAGAGCATTGTTGTTAACCACAGCGTCGGCATTGAGTAAGTATATTCAGGGGGTTTTTAAAGTAGGTGCGGGGCACAGAGGCTCTCTGGACACCGGGCTAAACGCTAGCCACCTCGACGAAACGCTTCGTTTACAGGCATATACAAAAGAAAACGACTTTCCGACTCTCATTTCTCCCGCCCTGAGTCAGGAGAAAATCGCGGCTCAGCAATCTCGTAATGGATATGGAAAACGCCTGTCGCTTGTATCTTTGTTGGTACTCGCTCTGTGGATTGTGACCGCTTTGGCCATAGTGAAATTTGATTTAAATATAGAAGCCAAACTACCCGAGAGTGCGCACAAATTGGCTCACCTGACACATAACCTGATTATGCCTGCGCGCCATCGAATTAACACTTTCCCAAATGAGAACAAAATTCAGGAAAAACAACAAAACCTAAACCCTCAGGCTCCAGAGTTGAGTAGAACATCTAGAGAAAACCTGACAGTCCCTTCAACATCCCCTACTACACCCCAAAAAACCAGCAGCACCACAGAGAAAACTAAAAAGAAAAGTGCACTTGATCCCGGTGGCATTCCCCCTTCAAAACAAGCAGAGACAAACACACCGGTTCAGCAACAATATTCATTGAATGTGAACACTATACCGAAGGACTCCACTGTTAGAATCTTAAATATCAAGGAAAAATACCAAGCAGGTATCAACTTGTCGCCGGGGAGCTATCAGATTGAAGTAAAATCCCCAGGTCATATCAGACGTAAATTCTGGATTAGAGTCAAAAAGTCAGCCCGTGAGATATCCGTACGACTAAAAAAGTCTCATGTTGTTGGTGATACATTCCACGACCGTCTTCCTGGCAATTCAAACGCCCCGGAAATGATAGTGGTACCCGCTGGAGAATTTACAATGGGCGATAGAGATATCGCCAATGCCAAACCACTTAGAACTGTGATCATCAGACAGGCCTTTGCCGTGAGTCGCCATGAGATCACCTTCGATGACTTCGATATCTACGCCAAAGATTTGGGGCTTGGACGCCCGGACGACAAACGCTGGGGGCAAGGTCGGCGCCCAGTCATCAACATCGACTGGCACATGGCAAAAGACTATGCCGACTGGCTTAAACAGAAAACGGGCAAACCCTATCGACTGCTTAGCGAAGCTGAATGGGAATATATGGCCAGAAGCACCAGTGCCCGGCCCTATTGGTGGGGCAATGAAAAAAAAGGGGTTAGCGCTAATTGCAAACGGGGCTGCAACAGCGAATACACGGGTTTGTTTAGTGTAAAAACGGCTCCCGTTGGACGATTTAAAAGCAATCAGTTTGGTATTTATGATACCGCGGGCAACGTAGCTGAATGGGTTGGAGACTGTTTCCAGGACCACTATTTAGGTGCTCCCAGAGACGGGTCCAGCATACACCGTAATAACTGTGCCAAACGTGTTGTCCGCGGCGGGTCAATGCTCGACAACGTAGACAATTTGAACAGTGCGTCACGCCGTGGGGTTACACCCAATACAAAAGCTAAACATATCGGGTTTCGTGTCGCACTAGGCCTGGACTAGCGCCCATTCATTTGTCTGGCCTACACATTCGACTCGCTCGATTTTATTGGGAAGCTTTCAACTTCGTAATTGCGTCTCGGATATTTGCAGCCTCTTCGAACTCAAGATCTTTTGCACATTGATACATTTTTTCTTCCAGGCTGGCAATCTGATGCCACACATCTCCGTCGCCCATCGCATCGGTGATATATTTATTGTTCTTTTCCGCTACTTTTTGTTGTATACGACTACCCGCTCCAACAATTCTAGAGCCTTCCATAATATCTTTTATAGATTTACGAATGCTCTGCGGCACAATACCGTTCGCCTCATTATGTGCCTTCTGTTTCGAACGCCGTCTTTCGGTTTCATCCAGGGCACGCTGCATAGACCCGGTAATTCGGTCCGCGTATAAAATTGCCTTACCTTCCAGGTTGCGAGCCGCGCGGCCAATTGTTTGAATCAGCGATCGTTCAGAACGCAAAAAACCTTCTTTATCTGCGTCAAAAATGGCGACCAGCGAAACCTCTGGCATGTCGAGCCCTTCGCGGAGTAAATTAATACCCACCAATACGTCAAACTCCCCAAGCCTCAAGTCTCGAATAATCTCTACTCGCTCAACTGTGTCAATATCGGAATGCAGGTATCGCACCCTCACACCCGCATCAGCTAAATAGTCGGTCAGGTTTTCCGCCATTCGTTTAGTGAGCGTTGTTATCAGAACCCTCTCTTCGCGCGCAACTCTTAAGTGAATTTCCGACAAAACATCATCGACCTGCGTGGACGCTGGGCGCACTTCAATCTCTGGATCCAAAAGCCCGGTAGGTCTAACAACCTGCTCCAAAACCTGGCCAGAATGTTCTTTCTCGTAGTCTGAAGGCGTTGCGGAGACAAAAATCATTTGAGGCGCAAGACTCTCCCACTCCTCAAACCTAAGGGGGCGATTGTCCAGTGCCGAGGGCAAACGAAAACCGTATTCCACTAAGGTTTCCTTCCTTGAGCGGTCGCCTTTATACATGCCACCTATTTGCGGAACTGTGGCGTGAGACTCGTCTACAATCAAAAGCGCATTATCTGGTAGGTATTCAAACAATGTAGGTGGCGCCTCTCCTCCAGAGCGCCCGGAAAGATACCGCGAATAGTTTTCAATGCCCGAGCAATACCCCAACTCTCGCATCATTTCCAAGTCGTAGCGGGTGCGCTGTTCGAGCCGCTGTGCCTCAACCAGTTTGTTGGCGCTTCTCAAGTTTTCCAGTCGCTCTTTAAGCTCGACCTGAATGTCTTCAACCGCCTCCAGAATAGTTTCTCTGGGAGTGACGTAATGTGATTTTGGATAGATTGTATATCTGGGAACCTTTTGCAGCACTTCTCCGGTGAGCGGGTCAAAAAGAGAGATCTGTTCAATTTCATCGTCAAACAACTCAACACGAACGGCATCCCTGTCGGAATCTGCGGGAAAAATATCAATCACATCTCCACGGACACGATACGTCGCCCGCTGAAAATCAATATCGTTGCGGGTATATTGAAGCTCTGCCAGACGGCGAAGTATTTTTCGCTGATCAACTTGATCACCTCGATCCAGGTGCATCACCATCTTCAGATAAGCTCCGGGGTCACCCAGGCCATAGATTGCCGAAACTGTCGCAACTACCAGACAATCTTTACGCTCTAACAGTGCTTTGGTAGCAGATAAGCGCATCTGTTCGATGTGCTCATTAATTGAAGCGTCCTTATCAATAAAGGTATCAGAGGAAGGTACGTAGGCCTCCGGCTGATAATAGTCGTAATAGGATACAAAATACTCAACAGAGTTTTCGGGAAAAAACTCTTTGAACTCGCCATACAGTTGGGCTGCCAGCGTTTTATTGTGAGCCATGACAATGGTAGGACGCTGGACCGCGGCAACAACATTAGCCGCGGTAAAGGTCTTACCACTGCCCGTCACGCCCAGCAGTGTTTGATGAGCCAAACCAGCCTCAAGCCCTTTAACCAGACCTGCAATGGCCGCGGGCTGATCGCCCGCGGGTTCGAATCGACTTTTTACAACAAAAGGTTTTGACATATATTATTACGACTGCCCCTCAGGTGAACCAACGCTGGCTTTGACTGCGCTGCCACCAGCGCATCACAACATGGTCCACAGTGTGTTGCGCCGCAAGACCAAGTTTTTCGGGCAAGGTTTTCTTCTGTTCAAAACTGATCGAATAGATCTCAGCGGTGTCCATCTGACCATTGATATATTCATCGCTGGTCATCAGACCATCAACCAAGTTAACGCCCACTGCTCGACTGCCATACCAGACATCACCACTCGCTACCGCATTGATATCCACAACACTTCGATTTTCGGAAACAAACTCTTTAAAAAGTGCATGGGTATCTTCCAGGTCTTCCATAAATTTCGCTCGCCCCTTATCGGTATTCTCTCCGAACATTGTCAGGGTTCTTTTGTGCTCGCCCGCAGTGAGCATTTCAAAATCTATGTCATTTTTCTTCAATAGACGATTAAAATTGGGCAGCTGAGCAACAACTCCAATAGACCCAATAATGGCAAAAGGCGCCGCCAGTATTTTGTCTGCAACACAGGCCATCATATAACCGCCGCTGGCCGCGACTTTATCAACACATACAGTCAGGGGTATTTCTTTCGCCGCGATGCGGGCTAACTGACTGGATGCCAAACCATAACTGTGGACCATACCCCCGCCACTTTCTAGCCTGACTAGTACTTCGTCGTCTTTTTGCGCCATGCTTAATACCGCACTGATTTCTTCACGCAAATGGGCCGTGGCCGACGCCTTCATGTCACCATCAAAATCTAATATAAACAGTCGTTTTTTCTGGGTGGCTTCCTGCTTGGATTCCTTCTTGGACTTATAAGCTTTTTTCTCAGCACTCGCCTTTTCTTTGGCGGCTTTTTTCTCTGCCTTGTATTCAGCTTTGAGTTCAACATCATTCAGCAAGGCATGTTTAAGTGTATCCCGCATTTCATCGTAATCATTATTCAGGTGCCGAACCTCGATTTCACCTCTGGGCGCGTGTTTATCTTTGCCGCCGGCGGAAACCACCAGGCCGATAAGAAACCCGATTGCGACCACAATGGTCACAGCCTTTGCTAAAAACAAACCGTATTCTGCTAAAAATTCCAACACATTACTCCAAGTTAAATAAAATTTATTGCCAGCGACTGAGCGCTAATCTTGCGGGGTCATTGACAGGCCGGGCGGGCAGCCCGGTATTGGATAGTGACACTTCGAATTCGGCCCCATCACCCATGGGTAAGTATGCCGCGCTGCCATAAACAGCGTCGACAAAAGGAAGGCTGTTATCGTATTTTTGCACCCAACTCCAAAGGTCGAGCGGATTCTGGTTCTTGCTCATAGAGTAGACCGTGCGCTCCGCGTTACGCTCCTTCTCCAGAGAATAATAGCGCCCACTAATTCGGTCTAAACGATACCCTGGTTTCATACCCCAGGTCGCAAATAGCCCAGGCCATTTCACGATGCGGGCATCCAGCTGCCATTGATCTCCTTTCAGGATAAAGCGCCGTTCAAAACCGTCACCATCAACAATCACAGCTTTGTAATGTTGCTCAGATAATTTTTCAAAACTGATGGTAGCCAAGGTGGTTTCTCGTGTGTACTGCTTGTAGGCCAATACATCGAGCGCAGCCAGGCCAAACAAGACGCCGGCAAGAACGAGAGCCAAACCCAGCATGCCTCTGAGCCATCCCATGAACCATCCTGCACGAAGCAGGACGCGAAGTGACAAAAGTAAAACCACCACACCCACAATAACGGCTACGCCGGCGAGCCCCTCATAAGCCATCAGATCACTCCTCCTGCACTAGCCGACAACGGGAAAACCCAAGGCTGTGAGGCTTTCTTCGGCAATTTCCAACACTTTATCATCCCTGTGAAGCTCTCCTTTGATTCCATCGAGGTAATACTCAAGACTGATGACTGCATCGGCGAAGGTCTCTAACAACTGGTCCATCGCCGGCGATGCATCAGGTTCCAACAAGGTGGTCTCAACAAAATCGATACATCCGCTCACCACTGCCTCTCCGCGGGGTAATGCGAGCATCGCCATCACACCTCTGATGGCGTTAAGCGTAACGGACACATTATTAATATGGGCGCGGTCATAGCCAGACTCAGCAAATGAGCTCAAAGCTCTTTTAACCAGGGACAAACCCGACTCGGCCTCGCCTATCACAATTATCTCGGCTTCTGCCAATTGGCTCTGCGCCATTACATCTTTTCGTTCTAGATTATTGGCCTTGGCCAGACGATCATCTGAAAGGTTGTGGTTACCCATGCTGGAAACTGCGCTCTCAACATAGAGTAAGACATCGGCAATATGCAGTAGTTCGTCGTCACTTCCCAACTGGCCTTGTTTGTGCCAAAGCACCACATTCGTGATTTCCTTCTTCAAGGCAGCACCCGGTGCAACCAGGCCAACTATCGCCAATATTTCCGCGACTTTTTGCAGGGTATCTATGAGCCGGTTCAGGTCTTCGCTCTGACTAATACCGCCTTCGGAGGCCCTCTCCAATATCTCCTTCGCCAGTTTAAGCTCATCATGCAGCACCGCGGCCATTGACTGCAATGTGTCTGCGCTGGGGCCTTTGAGCGCCTCCCGCTCTTTCCGTATTTCAGCGTCAGAGTATGGCAGAGCTGCGAGATCAAAGTGTTTCAGTAAGGCATTAGTCTTTGCATCTTCAGAACCGGAGAGCGCCAGTATGTACAATAGCTCTCCGAGCAGGTCTTTATGAGCAGGCGTTAAACTTTCCGCAACACTCCCTTTGATCGCTTGTTTGAGCTCCCTGTCGAGGGCACTCAATACCCGTTTACGTGAGTGAGTAATCTCAAGACCTTCAGACGCGATTTTCTCCACTGCTCGTGCGGCGAGATACCATAACGGATATAACTTAGCCCCCCCCTGAATAATGCTCATACGCTCCATCGAGCGAAGCATCATTCCCAGTGAAGGTTTTACTTGTTTTTTCTGCAACACGCCCAACAACCCAAGCTGATACATGTGGCGAATGCGCTTGATCAATGCAGCCAAGTCATCGGCCTGAGGGTGTTTGGCACTTCCCTCTCTCAATAGGGGTCGTTCGAAATTGGGTTCAAAAAAATGACTGTCATAAAAAGGCGCCAGTTTAAGCGACTTTCGCACTTCATTGATTTGGGGAATTAATAATACGGGCAGTGCTTTTTGAGTCTGCAAGAGATATTCAAGGTAGCGCGGAAGAACAAAAATGCACTGCGTAATCAAACCCAGCTGTTCATCAGTTTTCGCTACATCGGATATATCGAGCGACTCGGCCAGCTTGACGATGGTTTTGGCTAAATCTTTAGCAGCGTCAACTTGCACCAAGGTTAAGGTGCCGCCCACCTGATTCATGCTTCGCACAAATGCCTGTAATTTACCGGAATCTTCCCTGTCGGCGATATATTGCTCCAATTCGGTCGCCGCCTGATCCATCGTCATCACTAGCTCTGGATGGATCATCTTTAATGAGTTTACATTTGAGGCCTGACTATCACTCACTGATATTTCCCTTAGGTATAAGAACGCTGGCACATGTCCATTGTAAAGAGGCAACAAAAGCTTGCCGCTACGGTGCGCCTAAGTTACCAAATTTCTACACACAGCGCAGTATATTGGCTCACAATTACGCGCCTATCAGCTGCTCCCTGCTCTAACTGAGCAGAATTTACTCAATCTGGTTTTTTTTGCTCGGTTTTCACCCCCTTTTGGGTCAGATCTATTTGAAATACTTGAATTTTTTGGTTTTAAATGTAAATTTGTCATACCTTTTTCCGGGCGAGCTAGATAAACTCGGGCTTTTAGGTATCCAGCAACAATGACCGGAACGGCAATAAATAAGGATAAGTAGAATGGAGCACTCCCTGACACAGGCATTTGGCAAGAATTTTCTTGGCCAGGCGCCCCAATGGTACAAAAATGCGATTATTCTATTTCTCGTAATAAACCCCATTTTAATGTACACCGTCGGCCCCTTTGTGACCGGCTGGATACTCATCGGTCAATTTATCTTTACCCTGGCAATGGCGCTGAAATGTTACCCTTTGCAGCCTGGTGGCCTACTGGCACTTGAGGCCGTCTTTTTGGGTATGGCCTCGCCTGACACGGTGTATAAAGAGGTTGTGAGTAACTTCGACGTCATCCTGCTGCTGATGTTTATGGTCGCAGGCATCTACTTTATGAAGAACCTGCTGCTCTTTGTATTCACCCGAATCCTGGTTTCAGTACGCTCCAAGATGCTGCTGTCTCTGCTATTCTCGCTGGTGGCCGCCGTTTTATCCGCTTTCCTCGACGCTCTGACTGTCACGGCAGTACTGATCAGCGTCGGTGTCGGTTTCTATTCGGTCTATCACAAAGTGGCATCCGGCAAAAAAATCCACCACGAGCACGATCATGGCGACGACGAAACGGTTCACGAATATCACCGAGAAGACCTCGATCAGTTCCGGGCATTCTTGCGCTCACTCATTATGCACGGTGCGGTCGGCACGGCACTTGGTGGCGTATGCACCCTGGTGGGCGAACCACAAAATCTGCTGATTGCTGAAAAAGCCGGTTGGAACTTCATTGAATTCTTCCTGATCATGGCGCCGGTGACCATGCCCGTATTGGTAAGCGGCCTGTTAACCTGCCTGCTACTTGAAAAAACCGGTTGGTTTGGTTACGGCACACTGATCCCCGAGAGTGTCCATGCGGTACTAAAAGATTTTGCTGAAGACCAGCAAAAGAAAATGACCCAGCGCGACAAGGCAGAACTCATTATTCAGGCGCTGGGTGCTCTCATCCTGGTCGCCGCCCTGGCACTACATATCGCAGCCGTGGGCTTGATTGGTCTTATGATCATCGTGCTGCTGACGGCATTTAACGGCGTTATTGAGGAGCATCAAGTCGGCCATTCATTTGAGGAGGCCCTGCCTTTCACCGCTTTGTTAGTCGTCTTTTTCGCCGTCGTTGCGGTTATTCACGAGCAGCACCTGTTCTCCCCAATCACAACATGGGTATTATCTTTAGATACTTCTGCACAGGCGCCGATGCTATTTGCTGCAAATGGCGTTCTGTCGATGATCAGTGACAATGTGTTTGTCGCAACGGTTTATATCAATGAAGTCAGAACTGCCTTTGATAATGGCACGATCAGCAGAGAGCATTTCGAGAATCTGGCAATTGCTATTAATACCGGCACTAACCTGCCCAGTGTTGCAACACCGAATGGCCAGGCTGCCTTTCTGTTTTTGCTGACCTCAGCCCTGGCCCCTCTGATTCGCCTGTCCTATGGCCGCATGGTCATTATGGCGCTGCCCTACACCTTGGTACTCAGTGTTGTCGGCATGACTGCAGTGGTTATGTATGTAAAGTAGTGGTATTTATTAAGAAGTGATATTTATTAAGAAGTAACGCCAAAGCGTGAGTCAAAACTCTTTTGACTCACGCTTTCTTTTGTACAGTTAAGACTTCAACCAAACGCAGTTTCCACCGCTAGCCTTTTCGATTTCGTCCAATTTTGCTTGATGCAACGACAACTCCTGCTCACTGGCAGAAATAACCGGCAAGGGTGCCCGGTCATCCGACAAACGACGCAACGTATTTTCAAGATCTGTTTTCGCGCCCTGCCCCGAGTCGGCACCCAAAGACAAGGCGGTCTGCCCACCGGTCATGAGCAAATACACGTCGGCCAGAATTTCAGAATCCAACAACGCGCCGTGTAAATCTCGCTGATAGTTGTCTACACCATATCGCTTACAGAGGGCATCGAGACTATTGCGCTGGCCCGGATGCATTTGACGCGCCATCACCAAGGTGTCCAACACCGTACAGCAGTCGTGCATCTTGGGGTGATTTTGTTTTAAGCGGTGGAACTCGGCATCGATAAAACCAACATCAAAAGGTGCGTTGTGAATAACCAGTTGAGCACCCGTAACAAAGTCTAAAAACTCTTCAGCAACATCCCTGAAAACAGGTTTATCTGCCAAAAACTCCGGAGTGATGCCGTGCACCTCCATCGCCTCCGCTTCGATATCCCGCTCCGGATTGATGTATTGGTGGTAATGCCTGCCCGTCAACCGACGATTGACGAGCTCAACACAACCGATCTCAATGATTCGGTGCCCTTGAGAGGGGTCAATGCCTGTGGTCTCGGTATCCAGTACTACTTGTCGCATGGGAATTCCATTGATTGCTATTATGTTGTGAA
>CAJWCA010000100.1 GCA_913020395.1 uncultured Cellvibrionales bacterium
GTTTTAATTTTTCCTAAATATTCAGAATGGACTGCATTTTTCTCGCGCTCAACAAATTCTGGATTGAATAAGGGGGCAACAAAAAACTGGCTAAAGCGGTCAAGCATCGGTTCTAGTACGCTATTTTCTATATCAAAGAAATAGTTGGTATGTTCTTTGGCGGTATAGGCATTTCGTGAACCACCGTGCTGGGCAATAAAGGTTTGATATTCATCAGGGTCGGGAAATCTTTCTGTTCCTAGAAACAGCATATGTTCCAGAAAGTGGGCTATACCCGCGCGGTCTTCCGGGTCATTATAGGACCCTACGCCCACGACCAGGCTTGCCGAGGATTTGTTCAAGTCGGGGTCCGAGAGCAGGATCACACGTAGACCATTGTCTAATACCGTGTGCCGGTATTCAGAATGGTCAGTACTGGCCTTGGCTGGCAACTGAGAAAGGTCGGCCAAAGGGGCCGCACAATAGGCAAAAAACAACAGGAGTAGCTTAAATGAACGCATAGTGACCAACACCATTGAGAGTTAGGAGTTCAAAAGATTATAAGACGGACGAGGACTTGGCAAATGCGATGATGAATATTAGCCCCTATCTGCTAAGATTTACTGATACGAGGGGAGCGAGTATTCTCTTTGGCCGTGATGAGCCGCCTCACCCAATAAGACGAATTTTGTGATTTCCATATGACCACTAGTCGCAACTGCAATGTATTAAACCCTCTGTTTTTATTGGTATTTTTAGTGTCAGCCCAGACAGGTGAAGCTGATGAAACTTCGCCCTTCGATATGACAATGGAGGAGCTGCTAAAAATCAAAGTGACCACTTCCTCCCGCTTTGAAGAGTCCATCCACGACGCCCATGCCAGTATCTCCATTATTACCAAGGAGCAAATTGCGCAATTTGGTGGCAATTATCTTCATGAAATTCTAGAGCGTATTGTGAGTGTCGGCAGCACTTATGGCGTGCTAACCAGTATTAATACACGGGGAGCGACCGCCTGGACGTCTTTGGGTCACAATTTGGGTTTGATAAATGGCAGGCCTTTTGGCGCTGTGGGGGGCATTCACAACCTTTATTCGTCTATGCCGATTACTGCCATTGAACGAATAGAATACATTCGTGGTCCCGGTTCGGTGCTTTATGGCACCAATGCCTATCACGGTGTTTTTAACATCATTACTAAAAAGGCGGACTCACAAGGCTGGGAAGGAGAGCAAAAGCTATCACTGGGTAGCTTTGATACGATCCAGCTGGACGGCAGTTACCAGTTTAAACAAGATGATTTCAGTGTCAGCCTAAATGTGATGTTAGCCGACAGCGATGGCTGGAATGCACAGATGTTCGATCCTGAGCTTGATGACTTTTATGGTCGCAAAGCCTTCCAAAAAGAGCAAACTATTCATCTGGACGCCAGCATTGGCAATTTCTCAATCAGTCACTACAACAGCCAGCAAGAAAGATTTGCCAATTTCTGGGATGCGCCGGAAGAAAACTATCTCCCTTGGTTTAAGGACCACCCTGTTAAGGTTTCTAACCTGAGTTATGAATATGAAATTTCGAAAGATTGGCGACTCGAAAGTCACATTACCCATGACTCCAAAATTATGGAGTGGAATAGTAATGGTGTTGCCGATTCGCTGGTTAAATTAAAGTGGCCACAAAAGTCGCGCCTAATCGAGGCCAACCTGTTTGGTGTGTTGTCTGAAGACGCCCAGTTATTATTGGGAATTACCCACGAGCGGCACACCATCAAGAATGCAACGACGGTACCGGATTCCACCGAGAGCTACGGTCGTGCCTATTTTCAGTTTAAACATCAATTGTCGGATACGCTTTCCTATATCGCAGGCGGGCAATATATTCAATCAATCGATCTCGTTAACGAGGTGGAGGATATTTCGGATTTTGTACCTCGCCTGGGTTTGATCTACGACATAAACGAGCGTTGGGCTTATAAACTGCTTTATGGTCAGGCTTACCGTCAGCCGACTGCGGGAGAGAGGACCATTGCTTCACCCGGCGTACAAAAGGGTACACCAGATCTACGCTCTGAAGTTATTGCTACACTGGAGTCACAGCTATATTTTCAAGATAAAAATCAGCTGTTTACTTTGACCTACTACGAAAGTAAAGAGAGAGACTTGATTGTGCTTGCGCCATCCGATGATCCTTTGTTTGCGTTGGAAAACAAAAATCAGGGCAAGCTTGATTCGAAAGGGTTGGAGTTGGAGTATAAATATTACCCCGACGAAAATTGGATGTTGGAGTTTTCCTGGTCAAAACAAAGCAATCGTAACGGTGAGGCTGTTGAAGGAACAACGCTGATGCCTGACTACGCCTGGAAACTTGGCGTAGGTTACAACGTGGCCGGCTGGAAATTGGGTTTGTACAATCTTTATTATGATGATTTTCAGGATTCAATACTCTTTGACGCCAATCGAGAAATCATCAACCCATTGGCGAAGAGCTTCCATTGGCTTACCTTCAAGGCCAGTACTGAATTTTTCTATTTTGACAACGGGTCTCGTGTTGAATTATCAGTCGAAATTAAAAATATTCTCGATGAAGAGATTTATTTCCCTAATGATACGACGGCATTTTATCCCAGTAATACTTTGCCTGGGCGAGAAGGGCGAAGTGGACTAATTAGTTTAACTTATCGACTATAACAGACCTTTTCTGGTTGCTTCGTTAATATTGTTGTAACTTTTGAACTATCTTTTGATATTCTCCGGATTCTTTTAACTTTTTTAACCCCGTTGAAAATTCTTTTGACAGACGTTCTCCTCGTGGCGTTCTTTTGGAGAACAAGATATAGAAGTCGAGGATCTCGGCAACTCTAGGGTGGGAGATCACATTGCTCTCAATATTGGCACCAAACAATTTGTTCAATGTGTAGGCCCCAACAATTCTAGACGTGCGATAGGCGTCTATCCTGCCCGCGAGCAATTTTTTGAAGTTAGATTCATCTGAGACCTCCATGTCATATTTGATGCCGTGTTTGAGATAGAATTTTTCGATGCGATATCCTACCGAAACCCCGAAGGTATAATTTTTTAGGTCTTCAATGTTATTCCAGTCAAAAGATGTCGATCGCAGGTGCCAATAGACTCCCTGATCCACAAATACCGGGCTTTCGCTAATGATAAATTCTCGCTCTCTTTCGGTATCCGTGGGCCAGGGGAATGTGCCGTCAACTTCACCGCTTTTGGTCATGGCAAAACTCCTTTTCCAGGGGTAATAGCCATATTCCACGTCAATGGATTGTTGCTTGAACGCTGCAGTCACCAGGTGCTCGAGCAACTTTGCATCGGGTTCGTTAGGGGAGGTGTAGGGGGGGTATTCACCTATCGCAAATTTAACCAATTCGTTAGCTAACGTGGGAGCGCTGAGCACACCTGGCAATAGCAATAGAAGTAGTAAGACACGCACTTTCATCTTCTTTCTGGCACCACTTGGCTGCGAAAATGATCCAGGTCTTGAATGATATCTTTGTATTTTCCCGAAGCCTTCAGTTTTGCGAGCCCTGTGCTAAAAGCACTTTCCAGCGCCTTACCTCTATCCGTTTTTTTAGAGAAAAGTACAAAAAAATGACTGTCGTCGGCCGCTTTGGGGTGAAATACAAAACGGTCCCGCGAACTCTCGTCAAACAGGTTGTTGACAAGGTAGGTTCCTACGACCCTGGACGTGCGGTAGACATCTATCCTGCCTGCCAGCAATTTCTTGAAGTTTTGCTCCTCTGATACTTCACTGGCGGCCTCAATGCCCTCTTGTTTGTAGTAGTTCTGGGTGCGGGTGTAGCCCACTGTGACGCCGAATCTATATTTTCTAAGGTCTTCACTGGTGTTCCAGTCGAAGGGGGTGGTGCGTAGATGCCAATAAACGCCCTTGTCCTGATAAACGGCTTCATGACTAAAATAGAAGTCCAGTTGTCTGTCGGCGTTTTTAAGCCAGGGAAAGGTCCCGTCTACATCACCATTTCTGGCGAGAGCCATGCTTCGCTTCCACGGGTAGTGCAGGTATTCAACCTCTATGGATTGTTCCAGAAAGGCGGCCTTTACCAAGGTCTCGAGCACCCTGGCCTCATGATTGTGGGTTGAGGTATATGGAGGGTATTCGCCGATCGCGAACTTTACGACCTCTTTGCCAGACGCGTGTGAAGGCTGAGTTCCGATCAGCAACACTAATAATAAGGCAAATTTCATGATTTGAGGGTGTTCCTTAACAATACCGCTTTCCTGTTTGAATAACTCATCCGCATATTGGTCTAACTTTATCATAGTTGATGTAGTACGAAAGTGAGGAAACTTAGATTGTGAAATGAAAGTAGAACTCATTCCAGACAGGGCGACGTTTGGGAGCTTGGCGACAGTTAGCAAGGCTACCCGGGCAGGCTGAATTCTGCGTATACAGCGCAGTGATCAGAAAGTGAACGCCAGGGAGTACCGGTTAATACCTCACTATCAACAGGTGTCAACCCCCGGAAGTAGATCCGATCCAGGCTAAACAGGGGGAAAAAAGCCGGGAACGTGATCGCAGGCTGTCCGTTTAATGAGGTAAATACCTCGGCCACCCCGAGTTCTGCCTGTAGATAGTCACTGGCTTTATTGCGCCAGTCATTGAAATCGCCCGCGAGGATAAGGGGCGCATTGTCTTCAACGCGGGATTGTATCAATGTGACTAGTTGTTGGAGCTGTGCTTGCCGTTCGAAAGACAATAATCCGCAATGAATACAGAAGACGTGTAACTTGTTCAGAATTTTGACATGGAGCACACCTCGACTGGAAAATGGCAAAATACTGATGTCGGTATTTTCCCAATGTTCTATTGGGTATCGGCTTAATATGGCATTTCCGTGGTGGCCATGACTATACACAGCATTTTTCCCATACGCGTGATGGGGCCAGACGGTGTCGGCGAGAAATTCGAATTGTGTTCCCGGCTCCCACTGCGACTCCGACCCTGACTTTAAGGTATTTTCCCCGACAACTTCCTGCAGAAATACGAGATCGGCATTGATCAGTCGTATCGCCCGTCGTATGTCCTTCAGCAGATATTGTGTATTGCTCGTGTTGAAACCCTTGTGAATGTTATAGGAGCAGACGCGGAGTGTAGTGGCGGTGGTTTCAGTCGAAGAGGACATGTTATAACCAGTAGCGCACAAGGCGAGGTATCCAGCCAAGGTAGATTGACCATGTGCGGGATACTAACTGTTTGTGGGTTATTTGAGTGGCCTCCTTGGTGTCCGCTTTGAAGCGGGATTCCAAAGCTTGCCGGGCGGCTTTAGTGGTCAGCGCGATATCCAACTCCAGGTCATGAAGAAAACTTCGGTGATTAAAATTGGTACTGCCTATTAGGAAATACTCATCGACGATCAGCGCTTTTGCGTGTAAAAACGCGGGAGAATATTCATAAATCTCAACGCCGGCTTCCAGCAATTCCGGGTAGTAACTGGCAGTGAGATAAGGAAAGAAAAACGCATCGGAATGGGAGGGTACAATCAGGCGTACTTCTGCACCCCGTTGACAGGCCAGCTTGATAGCCTCCACAAAGTCTGAGGAAGGAGAGAAGTAGGCGCTAGCGATCCAAACCCGTGATTTTGCCTGTTGAATTCTACGAGTGATGAATTGGTATTTTCTGCGCCTTGTCACCGGGGACAGATTACTGAGAATAGTTCTAAATCGATTTTTTTTGCTTGCAAGGCCTTGCTGATTCCAGATTGACTCAAATGTTGAGTTAACCTCTGCCACTCGTTTCCCGGTAACCAATACACCCAGGTCCCTCCACCCGTCTCCGCCTCTTTCGACACTGAGGTGTTGATCACAGATATTCAGGCTGCCTGTCCAGAGACGTTGTTTATCAATAATGCAAAGCTTCCTATGGTCGCGCTGGTTCATTTTTTGAATGAAAAAGAAGAGTCGTTCGATAAAGGACCCCTGCTTTATTGACCACCGGTATTGGTCGACTTGCCAGGGCAGAGGATGAAATATTTTTGTATCTACGCCGCCGTCATTGAGCCGGGTAGACAATTTCTGTCCATCTGCGCTAGAACCCACTCCATCGATTAATACACGGACATTGACTCCTCGTTTTGCAGCGGCGGTCAAGGCGTCGATAAATCTCAATCCAACGGAATCTGTTTTAAAAATATATGATTCGAGCTCTATCGACTGTTCCGCGGAACATATGCCTTCGATCAAACTTTCGAAATAGGTTTCGCCTTCACAAAAAACGTGTTCTCTCGCTTGGGGGAATTGTGTTCTTTGTATGTCTTTAGTCTTGTGAGGCACGATGTTCCTCTAGCCTTAGATACCATTAGAACCAATCGGAATATGGCCGTCGTGTTATCCCTCCTTTGAATGCTTCCAAGTGACGATAACACTGGGGACTGTCAACAATATTGACGTCGGTCAAAAGCTTTTGCCCCCTGAGGAATATTATAGTGAGAAATTCATGTGTTGCGATTCGAGGGGAAACTTATGTCTAGCTACAAAAAAATACTGGTTGCTGTTGACGTAGATGGTTGTGCCGATCAGGTCTTAAAAAAGGCAGCCGAATTTAACCAGGGTGAAGGCGTTGAATATACTGTGCTTAATGTTGCTCCCAGCTTGGTTCAAATGTATGGAATGTCAATGGGCGCTCAAGTCTATAATACAAGCGCACATCCGTTTGATGAAGATGAAGTTAGGCAGTCAATTTTTCCCAAGCTGGAGGCGCTAGCAGGGGATCAGGGGCTGGGTAGTCAACACATTGTGGTGGACTTTGGCCGAGCCGTTGACGGCATACTTGAACGAGCGGTGAAGCTGGATGTCGATTTGATTGTATTGGGTTCCCACGGGCGTCACGGGCTAAGTTTGCTGCTTGGATCCACCGCAAATGGTGTATTACATCGGGCAAAATGCGATGTTTTGGCCGTTAGAATTGAAGAGTAACGCGCCCTGAATTCAAATCTAAATTTATGCCTGGAACGAGAGCAGAAATGAAAAAACTATTGGTGGTTGCAGACAAAGTAGGAATGGAACAGTTTGCGTTTCAAAAGGCCCAGGAATTGGCTCGCTTGAGCGCGGCCAAACTGCATGTGGTGCTGGGGTGTTATGAATCACTGGCAATGTTTGATCGGGACGAAACGAATCGGGATGCCAAAGAGATAAAATCGCGTATTCTCAGTGGCAGGGAGAAAGCCTGGAAAGACTACCTGCAGTGTCACCCCGCCACGGTTGAGGTGAGTTACGAGACTGTTTGGAGTCAATCGATTCATGAGTGGGTGGTGGAGCACTGCCAAAAGAATCACTACGATATGATTGTAAAAACGGGCGTTCGCAGCGAGAACTGGTTTTACACACCCTCGGATTGGCAGTTGTTTCGCGAGGCGCCAGCCCCGGTCTACAGTGTGAATATATTGGAGCGAAAAACCAAAAAGAATGTGCTTGTGGCTCTGGATCTCGACACCCACAACGAGGCTAAAATTGCGCTTAATCGGCAGTTGATAGAAGCCGCATTTCGGTTATCGGTGCAAACCGATACTTGCCTACATTGTTGTTTTGCGATTCACATTCCTTCGGTTGTTAAAGAGTTGGATTTGGTTGATGTGCCCGCGAGAGTTCACCAGACTGAAGAAAAAGCCAAGCGAGAATACCAATCTTTACTGGATGAATACGATGTTGCTCCAGATTGCCTGCATATTAAAGAGGGAAAACCCTGGAATGTGATCAATGAATATGCACGTAAGTTAAAGGCACAATGTGTGGTGGTGGGGTCTCTCGGACGCAGCGGAATTCCAGGAAAGCTGATTGGCAATACTGCAGAAAAAGTTGTTCATCGCTCGGCAACAGATTTGCTGGTATTAAAACCCAACTAAAGATTTGTATCGGCCCAAGCGCGCCTATCCTCCCCCGATTACCCGTTCCGGGTAACCGGGCCTTCAACATTTACTATACTTGGCTAAAAGGCATAGCCCCGAGTGGGGAGCTGTGCCCGTTGAGGCTGTTAGAAATAAATGTGATGCCATTAGGGAGAGGCCAGATATGGAGCTTAAGCCAGAGCAACTTTGCTGCCATGTATCATCTGCAACACTCGGATTTGAACACACCGGTGAACTTAGCGGTTTTACCGGCATTTTGGGGCAACCCCGGGCCACGGATGCGCTCGAATTTGGATTATCCATCGATAAAGCAGGGTATAACATCTATATCGGCGGCGACGACCGAACCGGCCGCATTCGTTATGTGCGCAATCATCTGAACGCCATTGCCAGCCAGCAGGAAACCCCCTCAGACTGGCTGTATGTGAACAACTTCGACAACCCCATGGAACCACGGGTCTTTAGTTTGCCTCCAGGACAGGGCAACAAGCTCAGGCAGGATATTGATGGAATGATAGCGGCAGTGTTGGATGTATTTCCTACCTGTTTTGAAAACCCTGGTTTGCAGCAGCGCAAAAATGCCCTTCAGAACCATTATGAGCAAGTGTATAACGATGCGATTGCGGGCGTGAAAAAGGAGGCCTACGCCAAAGATATATCCATGTATAACGACCGGGGCACAATCACATTCACGCCCATTGTTGATGGCAAGGTGGTTGATGAAGCCGAATTTGCCAGCCTTACCCAGGACGAAATGGACCGGTTTAACGCCGATGTTGCAGCGATAGACTTGTTATTGAATCACGCACTACTGGAACAGCCCCAGTGGCGGCGCAATTTAAATGACCAGCTTCGGCTCTTGCAGGAAGAGACAATAGAGTTGGCATTAAAGGGTATATTTCAGTCACTGCGCAGGGCTTATCAAAGCCAGACTGGCGTCAGTATTTTCTTGGCACAGATATCCGCCCATCTTCCCCGGGTGATAGAAGAGCATTTGAGTGAAAGCGAGCCCTTGAGCAAACATCAGGAGCTGGAAAAAAGAAAATTATTGGAAAGTTATTATCATCCCAATATCCTGACCACGGCGATAGACGGTGGCGCACCTATTGTGACGGAGTCGAATCCCAACTATCAGAACCTGTTTGGTCGTGTGAGTTATGGGAGCGAGGAGCTGGGGGCGGCAGTCCAACAGATTTCCCCTGGATCTTTGCACCGAGCAAACGGCGGTTATTTAATACTGGAAGTAGAAAAGCTACTCACAGGGGATGGCACCTGGCGGAGTTTAATTAGAATGCTTCGCGACGGGCTCATTTACCTGGAGGCCCCCCCCAGTGAAATTCAAGTGGGTGGGTCCGCGCCTTTGCGTCCGGAGTCTATCCCCTTGAATGTAAAAGTTATTTTGATTGGGCCCAGGGAAATCTATTATGAACTGAATAAAATTGATCGCGACTTCAATGATTTGTTTCGTGTGCTGGTTGATTTTGATCCGTATTTTACTAGCAACGAATCCAATCTGGCGCAGTTTTCAGGCGTCTTACACTCCCGGGCAAAGGAGGCGGGTATCTGTGAGTTAGATGCGGCGGCGGTGGCGCGTTTGGCAGAGTATGCACACCGCTTGGCGGAGCATCAGGGGCGGTTGACTGCCCGCATTGACGCACTCATTGATATTGCCATTGAAGCCGATTTTATTCGGGGCCAGGCGCACGCGCGAATGATTGAGGCCGAACATATCGACACGGCTATACACTCCAGACGGCATCGCAATGCGCGCTTGAGAGACCAGTTTCTACAGGAGATTCTGGAGGGTAAGGTTGTTATTAGTACCGAAGGGTTTGCGGTTGGCCAGATAAATGGCCTGTCAGTTCTGCAGGTGGGCGAGAGTCGTTTTGGTTGTCCAACCCGGATTACAGCTACCGTACACCCGGGCCATCGCGGTGTGGTAGACGTTGAACGAGAAGTGGAACTAGGGCAATCCGCACACTCCAAGGGTGTCATGATTCTAACGGGTTACCTGTGTAGTTTTTACATGCAAGGTGGGCCCTTGGCGATATCGGCTTATATTGCTATGGAGCAATCCTATGGCTATATCGATGGAGATAGCGCCTCATTGGCAGAGCTCTGCGCTTTGCTGTCGGCCTTGTCTGGGCAGAGCTTGAGGCAGGATTTGGCCGTTACGGGTTCTATCAACCAGCTGGGAGAAGTTCAGGCGGTGGGTGGGGTTAATGAGAAAGTGGAGTGTTTTTTTGATTTGTGTAAGGCCAGAGGGCTCTCCGGTAAGGAGGGAGTGATATTGCCTCGAAGCAATAGCGATAACCTGATGCTGTCAGAGAGGGTTGTAGAGGCTGTCGCAAACAAGCAGTTCTACATTTACACCGTCGATACGGCTAATGAGGCTCTGAGTTTACTGACGGGAATGGAGGTGGGTCTTGCGGATGCATCCCATAGTTTTCCACGGGACACACTCAATTACAAAATTGTCAGTCGTCTTAAACATTTTATGGCGCTATCCCAGCCCTTGTTGGTGCCAGACCGCGATAAAGGGACGTTGTAGATTGTCGTTAAGTAGTTTATTGCTGGGGGTTCTAAGCCATTGAGTGAGGGGCAGCATCCATCAGCGTAAAAACCTTATTAAGTCGGGTCAATTGCATTAACTGCAACGCCGGACCTTGCACACCAATAAATACCATTGAACGTTTTTCTTGTTTGGCAATATTTAGGGCTTCGAGAAACACTGCAATGCCTGCACTATCGATATAGGGCAGGTGAGTGAAGTCGATGATCAAGTGCTGATGTCTGGCTAACGCGGACAGCAAACGTTTGCGAACAGCGGGTGAAGAGGTGAGATCGATGGTTTTGGTGAATTCCAGAGTTTGAGGTTCACAGCTTAGTTTTTCCACTCTGTCACTTCCTTGTTTGTATCTATCGAGAGAGCCTTTTGGGCGTGAAGGCTTTGTGGTCGTCAACACACTGAGTATCCGGCTGATCATCATTACCACTGGCGGCATGGTTCCATAGAGACTGCTTGTGATACACCCGTTGCCTGTTGTGTGATCAATTCTCATATCTTGATTTCTCGCCTTAATCTACAGTGATGTTTTTGAGCGGATTCCCGATCCGGCATGGGCACACTATAGAGGCAAGGAGTGAACCAACGCTGAACGTAATATTAACTGGAGATTAACGGGCCGAAACCGTCAGGTTTTACACGTTCAAGGGGTGGGCTTGACTGAAAGCATGCATATGCATATTATGGTCAAAGTGGAGCGGCGCTAAGTCAGTCGCTCCGATTTCATCAGCGTGACGGAGTGAAACCATGGATTCCAATAGTATTCTCTACAACAACCCGCTAACGGTAAACGGCATCAAAATGTCGCTTATTTTTAATGCTGTGGGTCGCAAGCCCGACATTAGAGAAATTAAGTTGCATCTGGGTGAACAGAAGTCGGCGGCGTTTTTGGCGATTAACCCGGAAGGTAAGATACCGGTGCTGTTAGACGAGGGGCAGGTGTTCACTGAATCCATGGCGATTCTTCATTACCTTGCCAACAAATACCAATCATCCCTATGGCCTAAAAGCCCGGCCTTACAGTCTCAAACATTAAAGTGGTTATTTTGGTTATCGGGTCGATGGAATTCCGCGGCTATGCCATTTGCTCACCGTCGTGTGGTTTTGCCGGCCTGGGGCTTCCCTGATGTGGAAGACGTCTCGAGTGATGTGCAGGCAGAGTTCAATAATCTTGCCGGTCAGCTGGATGTTCAATTATCTGACAAGGCGTTTTTGTGTGGTGACGACGTCACCCTGGCAGACCTGGCCTGCGGGAGTTATTTGATTTTTCAGGAGCAGGCGAGGATCCCCATTGAAGAACATGATTCCCTCTACCGCTGGTTCGGCCGCTTGAAAGAGTTTTCATGGTGGAGGGATACCGAAAGCTCCCTTAATGAGTCATTGTCAGAGTTTACTCAAGGGGCCCAGTCGGCTTCGCAATAGACTAGGTGGGCGAGCGGCTCAGCACCCAAGTCAACGGCAGTGTTACCCTGTAAAACAGAGCGGTACAAGGCCAGCCGCTCGCTGTCTTGTTTTTGCCAGAGCTGAGGTAAGGACTGCTTGAAAGTCTCCATAACACCAACCGCTTTGTCGGCCTCAGCACTTTCATAGTGAGCACGGGCTAAAAAGCTCGCCTGTAAGCGTGTTGTGATGGGTTCACCGGCCATAGCCGTTACTTTTTTATAGTCTTTGCGGGCCAAATGAATGCGCATGATAGAGTAACTACTGTAACCAAACGTGGTCGCCATATTCATTTGTTGATTGAGTTCTTTTGCCTGCTTTAGCTGTGAAAGCGCGAGATCATAGTTGTGCAGGTCGGCATTGGCCCAGCCTAAAAATACGAGTGCATTGGCCTCAAGGTCTTTTGAGGGTTTGTTGGAAATGAAGTGAGTTAATTGCTCGATCGCCAGCTCCAGTTTTTCCAGATTTTGCCCGTGGCCACCGAGGCCCCTTTGGTCCAGCCCCTGATCCAGAGTGGCGAAGGCGATATAGAGATCGCTATTTTCAGACAGGCGTTGAGCGCCCAGTTCTTTGGCAATTCCTCTGGCCTCAATAAAGTAGTGGGTGGCCTTGCTGCCATTGTGCAATTGAATTTCGAAGAAACCGGCGTAAACCAGCGTTTGGGCCAACTCATAAGGTTGCTTCAGTTCCCGGTACAAGGCAAGCGCCCGGTCCAGCGCGCGCTTCCGGTCGGCGAGCTTGATGGTATAGTTCTGGGCAATGCCAAATTGACTGGCGGCGATCATGGGTTTGTTGCCCAGTTGTTCGTAGAAATTCAATGCCTTAAGCAAACGTTGTTGATTGAGCAATAAATCGTTTTGCGGATTTTTTTCGAGCCCCTCATTGCTCGGGTTGCCCAGATAAAACAGTTTCTCGGCTTCGATGTGCAAGTCGTGGCGCAGGGAAAATAAACGGTCGGCTTTGTGTAACCATTCTTTGTGTGCAGGCCAATCCATTTGGCTGAAAGCCTGTGCGGCCTGCAGGCGGTAGCTGCGGGCCATTTGCTTGGCATCGGCCGCCCACTCTGCAGCCTGGGTCGCCAGATTGATGGCCTCTTGTGTATCCAAGTGTCCGCGTCGGTAACTGAGCTCTGCCCGCCAGTAGTGTACAAACGCACTGAGGCTGGCGTCCTGCTGAAATATCTCTTGGGGAATATCATTCAACAAGGTCTCGCTGCGCAACCATTCCCCTTGGGCATAGAGGCTGCGGGCCAGATAGGCCCGGGCCCATTGGTTGTCGGGCTCAAGCAACATTGCCGCTTCAAAATAGCGCTGTGCGTCAAGTGCACCGCCCTGTTGAAGTGCTTGCATGCCTTCTGCCAGGGCCTGAGCGACGATGGGGTTTTCTTCTATGTGTTTTAGTTTGTGTCCTCCGCCGGGCTGTACGAGATGCAATATTTGCTGAGCGATAGATTGCGCGTAGGCTGGCAGGGAAGGGTAGCTGATGCTTCCCTGTTGGGTTTTGCCCTGTTTGTGTAGCAGTTGAAAATCCAGCACCTGTTGACCCCGGTGTATACGTACTGAGCCAAATAAAGCGACGTCGATGTTGTGCTCTCGCAGTAAACTTCGAACGTGAACGGGGAGCGTGGGCCAGTTGAGTTCGGCACCTAATAACAGGGCATTGGCCGTAGCGGGCGGTGTGACTTGCAGTTGGTTGCTGCGTTGAATGTCGATTGCCAACATGTCGGCCAAACCCAATTCGAGCCAGGCCATACTGGCATCATCGGTAGCATTAACCAGAGGGAGAACCAGTAGCGATTTAGCATCGCTGTGAAGCTCGGTGCTGTCTTGCCCGGGTTTTGGCGATGTAGATTGAAACCATAAAAACACTAGAAGGCTTACACCTAATACCGCTGCGCTGAAGTAGGCCCATTGTCGAGTGTTATTTGTTCCATCTGGTCTGTTTGCTACCCATTTTTCTCTTGGAGCAGTCGGTGTTGCAGTGTCCTGTTTGAGTATTGGGGGCGTGGCGGCCAGGTTGACTGACTCTACTTGCAGAGGGCAGATCC
>CAJWCA010000101.1 GCA_913020395.1 uncultured Cellvibrionales bacterium
GGAATAACTCTCAAGTGCCAGCGCTAACCAGATTTTTCGATGGGTGACAATGGTCTGCCAAATTGATGGTGATTTTGCAATGGCATATCCCATCATAAAGGAGGTGAAATAAAAGGCATGATTATACCAATCTCCTATCAGGGCATTGGTTTGCGGGAAACGCGGCTCTAGCACAACGCTGTAGAGGACAAATAGAGCCACGGGCACTAACAATACCGCCGGTGCCGTCACCAAGTGACCGAGGCGAACCTTGCTAAGTCTGATCAGCAGAGGTTTTAGGAGTAGATAGACCAAGGTGTAATGCCACAAATACGCCAGATACCAGAGATGATTCCAGGTGACCAAGCCGATGGGGCCGTGCTGGTGCGACGGGTAGCGCGCGGTAGTGCTGTCGATATAAAAGCCCCAAAACTCCCAATAGCTCCCGGCATATCCTTCTGCTTGTATTAATTCGAAGTAAAGCTGTGGAGGCACAATCAGGTACATGCCAATGACCAGGGGGATAAAAACCCTAACAAAGCGCATCTTCAGCAATGCACGCCCGCCGATTTTGGGCTCCACCAATGCCAGGGCAACACCCGACACCAAAAATATCAAAGGCATGCGCCACTGATTCACCAACAGCATAATGTTTTTCAAAAAGTCGCTCGTATAGGCGCTTTTAACGTGCCACTCCCAATCCGTCACATAAAACTGTCCGATGTGATAAAAGATCAAGAGCAAAAAGGCCAGAGTTCGCAGCCAATCGATATCGTAACGCCGGGTATCCACAGTGGAGGTCATTAGTTTCACCTAAGTTTGTATTGTCTTCTTGCAGGCCTACACTAGCTATATCACCGAATGATCAACAGCCCAGAAGGCTCAAACGACGCGGTTTGGGGACAAACGGTGGTATGCTGGGGCCAATAACACAACCGGTACGAACACAACGATAATGAGTGTATTAACTCAGGTCGAAAAACGACCACAAGTGTATGAGTGGCTATTCCTGTTTAGCTACCTGATGATCAACAATACCATTAATGCCACCTCCATCCTCATGGAATCGAGCCGCTTTGGGCGCACCTTAACGTTCCCTGTGTGGGAACCCTTCGTGCTGGAGTATTCAAGCGCGCTGAGCGCCAGTCTGCTTATCCCCCTGGTATTCCTGTTGCTCAAATGGGCGCCCCTCAACTGGCTGTCACTCAAAAAGAACCTACTTTGGCATCTGCTGGGGAGCGTAGCTTTCTCACTTGCCCATGTCGCTATCATGGTGCTGCTGCGTAAATTGGCCTTTATGAGCCAGCAAATGACTTACACCTATGGAGAGCTTCCCGTGGAGCTTTTCTACGAATACCGCAAGGATGCGTGGCTCTATGTCCTGGTTGTGCTCGCCAGTTATTGTTTTCGCTTTATCCTCAGCCGCATGATCGGCGAGGCCCAACTGGTCGCAGATGGAGAAGACGGCACAGCACAAGATGACTGCGATCGACTACTGGTCAAAAAGCTGGGCAAGGAATTCATCATCAAAGTGGAGGACATAGAGTGGCTGGAGTCCAGCGGCAACTACGTTAACCTCCACATCAAAGGAAGAATCTATCCCACACGAGCGACATTGGGGGCCCTGGTAGAGCAACTTTCACACAAAGGGTTCTGTCGGGTCCACCGCTCCTACGGCATAAACCTGGATGCAGTCTCCTCCATTGCACCTCAGGCCAGCGGCGATGCCGAGATCACGCTTCTTGATGGCAAGGTATTGAGCCTGTCCCGAAGATACCGGGAGGAATTTAAATCACGACTTAGCTAAGGTATTCCGAACATCCCAATATCGCCGCCAAAAACCTGAGGATTCACTGCTGGAGTGAGTAATTCCCCCTGTAGAGAAACGACTAATTCACACATCCACAACAGCCGTAAGTCATTGAATTAATTGATTAAAAAAACATCCCGAAGGTTACGCGAAGGTCCAATATCAAACCATGAGTATTCCCATAGCATAACTTAGCATTCCCGCAGGCTCCCCTCGCCACAACAGGCAACACTAGCCCCATGTTCGAAACGAGGGGAGAGTCCCCGGGGATGCCAAAATGCGTATACACACTATTAAGTACTTGTTGCTTGCCTTGATGACCTGCCTACTGGCCACATCAATTGCCGAGGCCGACACCGCGGCTTTTGAATCATCAATGAACAGCACACACGAGATGACCTTGTTAGCGGGTGCTGCAGAAGGGGGCTACAAGCCGATTTGGATTTCCAACATTACCTATTCTAGCCATATAGAAGCAGCAGCCGCTGCCAGCAATCGATTCAACCCACTATCAATTCAAGAAGACCGGGAATATGTGGGGATCGTTCTGAAGAGCCAAGGCGACACTCCCTACTTCACCTATACCATCAGCCAGGGCAGCGCAGGCGCAAATGCTGTTCCTTTGCGCATTGCTGTTCCCCAGGGATTTGAGCTGGCCGCTTTTTGGCACACCCATGGCGCGGAACACTGGAGCCGCGTTTATTTCTCAAATGCAGATACCGCTCTGGCACAAAAATGGGGTGTACCCATCTACCTGGCCAACCATGTGGGCAGCCTGCAGGTGTTCAACCCCGACTCACGCACCCGCTCTACGGCGTGGGCGCAGAGAAAAGGCTTTGGTCGCATCGCAGGCATAGCCGTTGGCGACCAGGCTCGCGCCCAGAGCGGGCAGCACTTCCACATAGAAACCCAAATCTAAGCCCCTACCTCGCCCCGCTGCTCGCGGGGCCTGCGGCCTCCTGTGGGTCATTTTTTGCGCATTCTTGGTTAAGTTCCAAACAATCATCCTAAGAAACATCCACTTTTTTCTGTTGTTACACCGCAATGTAGGTTATCTTTAGAACTAAGACATACCCCTCTTTTTGCCCCCCCAGATTTATTTCCACTTTTTTTTATTTTTTTTTGAGGTCTCGCAGATCTCGCTCGTCATGTAATGACAGAAGGTATACTTCGCACTTTGGACTGTGCACCTCTTGGAATAAAAACACCGTTTATATTCCAAATAGAAATATACCTTCTAATAAAATTGGTCGTGAGGAGATACCGCAAGTTTCGGCTGGCAGTAGATGATTCAAGAACCAATAAAAATATAAAAAAATTGAAATTGAGGAAATACAATGAAGAATCGAGGTTTCAAAAGAAGCCTGATCACGGCTGCAGTCGGCGGAGCTCTGATGAGCTCAACCGGTGCATTCGCGGCAGGCAGCAACGTAAACGGTAGCATTCAAGGTGTTTTTCTGGATGGCGCTGGCAACGAAGTATCTAACATTGACGTTATGATCACTAACAAAGCCAATGGATCCAAAAGAACAGTTTCTACTGGCTCAGACGGCTCTTTTAAAGTTGCCATGCCTGCTGGCGAGTACACTGTTAAATCTAGAAAAGAAGGCTATCAATCTTCAGCCGTAGAATCCGTTCAGGTTCGCCTGGGTTCTACATCTAAGCTTGTAATCCCACTCGCTTTAGGTGACATCGAAGAGATCGTGGTTCAAGGTAAGGCCTATAAAGCTATTCAATCCGGTGTTGCTGAGTCTGCACTGAACATCAGCCTGGACGAAGTTGCAAGACTTCCAGTACCACGCGCCGTAGAAGCTGTTGCTCTGCTGGCACCTGGTGTTGTTCCTGGCGATACTGCATTCGGCGAAGATAAAAATCTTGTGTCGTTTGGTGGTGCATCAGTCGGCGAAAACGCCTACTTCATTGATGGCTTGAACGTTACTAACTTCCGCAACGGTCTAGGCGGCAGTTCTGTACCTTTCGAATTCTACGAGCAGTTCCAGATTAAAACTGGCGGCTACAGCGCAGAATTCGGTCGCTCACTGGGCGGCGTACTCAACGCTGTAACTAAGAAAGGTACCAACGATTTCCATTACGGTGTTGTATCTTACGTAGAGCCCGAGTCAGGCAGATCTAACAGCCCTGACACCCGCAGCACTGACGGTTCTTTGTATGACCTGAACTCTAAAAACAAAGCGTCTTCATTCACTACTGACTTCTACGTTAGCGGTGCAATCATTGAAGACAAACTGTTCTTCTACGCGCTGGTTGAGTCTTCAACTACGTCTGAAGAGTTCAACACTCGTGGCGCACCTGATACCTACAACGATCGTGAAATCAAAGATGACTTCTACGGCCTAAACCTGCTGTGGAACATCAGTGATAACCACTCTCTGACCTACACTCAGTTCACCGATGAACGTGTTCGTGAGAACCAGGAATATGAGTATGACACTGACGCAAGAAGCCAGGGCGAAGCCCGCGGTGTATTGAGTGAGTTCCGCGGTGGTGAAAACTGGTTGGCCCGTTACGACGGTGCAATCACTGACACCTTCAACATGTCGGTTCTGTACGGTGAGAACGAATACAACCTGACCACTGTTGGTACTACCGATGAGGAATGTCCTTACGTTGTAGATACCAGTGCTGGCGCAATCCCTGGCAACTCTTCATTGTTCCCAGGCTGTGAAGCTAACTCCCGTGCCGTTTCCGGTGGTGACAAGCGTGAAGCATTGCGCTTGGACTTTGAGTGGTTTGTTGGCGATCACACTATTCGCTTCGGTTACGACAAAGAAGAGAACGCTTCTACCAGTGAAGAGTTCTACTCAGGTACAAACTTCCGTACTACAGGTCAGGGCGTATACTATCGTTACTACACCAACACTCCTGGTACCGAGCTGAGCAATGGCGGCGTTGTGCCCGATGCCAATGGCGACGGTTCTGACGTTAACGTAGTTCGCTATCGTTTGTCAGAAGTCGCTGGTGATTTCGCGGTTGAAGGTACTGCCTTCTACATCGAAGACACCTGGGACGTTACCGACCAGCTGACTTTGAGTGCTGGCCTGCGTAGTGAAACTTTCGAGAACTTCAACAGTGACGGCGATTCTTTCATCAAGATTGACGACCAGTTAGGGCCTCGTTTGGGCGCTTCTTTCGACTTCAATGATGACCGCAACTCTCGCGTATACGCCAACTGGGGTCGTTACTACATGCCGATCGCCTCCAACACCAACGTACGTCTGTCCGGTGGTGAATTAGGTATTCAGCGTTACTTCGTCTTCGACGGTCAGTACGATCCTAGAACTGTCGCACCAATCAACATCGATGCTGAAGGCGTTCCATCTTCTCAGGAAATTGGTACCGAGCAGGTAACTGCTAACGGCCTGACGCCTGATAGCGCACAGCTGTCTGACATTGATCTCGATCCAATGTACCAGGACGAAATCATTCTTGGATACGAAACCACCATCAATGATGAGTGGAGCATTGGTATTCGCTACACCAACCGCGAGCTGAAGAGCCACATCGATGACGTTCTGATCGATTACGCTGTAGATGCACTCGGTTATGAGCACACAGGTGATGCAGGCGGTTACGTATTGGCTAACCCAGGCAGCGACATTACGATCCCTTACGATCGTACTGGCAACGGCTCTCTGGAAATGACTACCTTCCCAGCCGACTTGCTGCAGTATGAGACAGCAGAAAGAACCTACGATTCTGTTGAATTCACCGCTGAGCGTGCATTCGACGGCGTTTGGGGCTTGAAAGCTTCTTACCTGTGGTCAGAGAGCAAAGGTAACACCGAAGGTTACGTTAAGTCTGATAACGGACAAGACGATGCCGGTATTACTCAGGACTTCGATGAATACAAGCTGATGGACGGAGCCTACGGCTTCCTGCCAAATGACCGTACTCACCAGTTCAAAGTCTACGGTAACTACCAGGTAAGCGAGAACTTTTTGTTAGGCTTCAACGCAGTACTGCGTTCAGGTCGTCCAATTAACTCGTTTGGTACAGGCCACCCAGATGGACACCCCATCTACGGTGATACCTACTACCTGGCTGACGTCAACAACCCCGGTGAGTTCATTCACACTCCTCGTGGCAGCCGTGGCCGCACCAGCTGGGTAGCATCTTTTGATGCGAACGCTGTGTACACCATGGACGTTGCAGGCGGTGAGCTTGAGCTGCGCGCAGAAGTATTCAACTTGTTGGATGCTGAAGCTGCCACTGAAGTGTATGAGTTTGCTGAGCTGAGTGAAGGTGTTGCTGACCCACGTTACGGCGCCAACCAGCAGTTCCAGAAGCCTCGTACCATTCGTTTAGGTGCTAGCTTAAGGTTCTAATAGTCCTCTGGTCTATTAGGCTTTAATAAAAAGGGGAGCTTTGCTCCCCTTTTTTGTGCCCGGCGTTTATATACCGAGGGGAGGATTCAGACAAAAATACCATTGGATATAACTATTAACCGGTCATGACTAAAAACTTTCTGCTCAGCCTCCTCTACATCACGGCAACTTACATTAAAAATTTTGCCGAATAATGCTTCGGGAAGCCTAATGATTTACTCCCGATGCTTCGCGAAACCTTCGGACCTAAAATTTCCTCAATTTAATCAATAGCTTACAGTCGTGTCGCCTTTTCCCACTTTTTTTGAGGTGAGCTCGAACCCACCCGTCTTGATTGTGATGCAACGATGAAAACAAGTCGCTTTGCATTCACCATAAAATAATATTGAGGGTACAAACATGAAGACACCAAAACTCACTCTAGCCATTCGTGCGGCCATCGCCTGTGGTGTTGCCACAGGCGGCATAGGTCTGCCCGCACTGGCAAACGGCATGGAAGCCATGGAAGAAGTGGTCGTATCAGCCCGTAAAAAGGATGAAACACTGCTGGAAGTTCCCATGAACATTACAGCCGTAGGCGCATTCGAAATTGAAAAGCGCAATCTGGTGAGTAAAGAGGACTTGTTCCGCACAGTAGCCGGCGGCGCGATGCCCCGCGAGCAGTTTATTCTGCGCGGCTTAAGTGGTGGTAATGACAGCACACCCGAAACCACCACCACTTTCACCGATGGCGTGCCCTACGATTTCAGCGATCTGTTTGACGTTGAGCGCGTTGAAGTACTTCGCGGACCTCAGGGCACACTGTGGGGCTCAAATGCCATTGGTGGAACGGTACAGGTTATTACCAATAAACCTTCTACCGAAGAGGTAGAAATCTTTGGTTCCGTGCAAACGTCTGCTGAAAAAAATGTCGACAGCAACGGCACTCGTGCCTACATTGGCATCAACTTGCCTCTCGGAGATAGCCTTGCCCTGCGTGTTGCAGGCAATTCGACCTACGACCCAGGAAAAATTGTTAACACCGCTACAGGCTTGGTTTCGCGCAAAGACAGCAACTGGGTTCGCGCACAGATGTTGTGGAATATCAATGAAGATTCAGAACTTCTGGTGGGGTACACACACCATGAAAAATCTTCGAAAGGCAATGAGTATGCCGACACATCAACGCCAAGTGGTCACTACACCGCAGCATTAACCGCCGATGCCTCCGCTCCCAATGGCTACCAGGTTGACCTGGGCTGGGCTGATTGTGCTGAAGGCCAAAGTCGCACCGAATGTCGCCAGGGCGCTTCCGTCAGCGGCAGCTATGATCCGAAATATGCTGTTTGGGAAAGTGTAGACGAATGGTCAAGTGATGAAACCGACGTCTTCACCCTGAAGTATACCCACGCCAATATTGCCGACATTGCCTCATTCACCTATGTCGGCTCCTTCCAGGACAAAACAGACGCGGCACTGGATAACTGGTCTCGGAATGACACCGACGACTTGTTCAAGACCTGGATTATCAATCACGATTCAGACTCCAATGCGGGAGAGCGAACAACACATGAGATTCGTTTCCAATCTCTAGACAGCGACAGCCCATTCGACTGGTCCGTTGGCGCGTTTTACGATGAGCACACCCTGGGTAGAACACCGGACTACCAGTTCCAATACCACGAAGGCTCTCAGGAAACCTACGCTATTGCCTCTGCCCTCTGGGGTGATTCCTGGGGCTACATTTGGGATGACGAAAACGGCAATCCACGCACCATTGATCAGTTGGGGCAAGATCTTTACGGAGACCCAACCAAAAACTACAGAATCGCCTATGAAGAAAAAACCACTGAAGAAACGGCTTTTTTTGGTGAGGCCAGCTATACCATGGACGTCGGCCCCGGCGAGCTGGAATTAACGGCTGGCATTCGCTATTTTGATCTGACTGACTTTGAAGATTATGTCGAAGACGGCATTTGGGTTGGCGAAGTGCCAGGCGGCGACATCTCCAGCGGTGGCAGCACCGGCAATACTAAAAAATTCAGCGCCTCCTATCGACCAAGCGACGAATTCTCTGTTTATGGTTTGTATTCTGAAGGTTATCGCCCCGGCGGTGTCAGCATACCCTCCATCCCGCAGAGCTGTAACAATGATCCCAACGCTCAGTTCTTTAAGCCGCGTTACGAAAGTGACTCGATTAAAAACTACGAGGTGGGTGTAAAAGGGGCTTTGTTTGACCGTCGCATGCGTTTCTCTTCAGCGATCTACCAGATTGACTGGACCGATGTGCAAGCAGACATTTACATGGCGACGTGTGGTTTCTCTTTCTACGGCAATGGCGCAGAAGCCCAGTCTCGCGGCCTGGAATTTGAAAGCACCGCTTTCCTTACCGACAGCCTGACCATGACATTCAACTTCTCTTACACCGACTCCAAGATGACCAAGGATGCCGCGGGCATTCAGGCAGAAGCGGGCGACGAGATGACCATGGTACCCAAGTACAATTTGTATGCGGCACTGGATAAGGATATTGAAGTTCTCGGCAAAGCCGGTAGTGTTCGCCTGTCTGTATCCGCTTATGACGAATACAAAGCCCACTTCCGTGCGCTTGACGAAGATACCTCTCCCGCCTATGAACGCTGGGACCTTTCCGGTACTTTACAGGCTAGTGAAAATGTACGTTTAAGTGTTCACTTGAACAACTTGCTCAACGACGAGATTATTAATTACAAGCGCTCTCGTCGTAACAGCCCAGATTCGGGCATGGAGCAATATGTTTATTACGCACCTGAGCGCAACCTGACAGTGAGAGCAGATGTCAGCTTTTAAAGAGTGACGTTGATTTAGAAAAAGAAGTATAAGGCGGGCTAATTAGCCCGCCTTTTTTATGCCTGGTTAAGGCTGTTTTAATCTATTAATCAAAGGCCCAAGGTGGGATTCAAAGCGTTTCCACGAGTCAACGCCAGTACGATAAAGGGGTTGTCTGACCTGCTCACTGCTCGCTGTGTGCACGGGTCGGTCATTGCGATGGAACGACAAACAAGCCGATTCAAATGCCAATCCACAATGTGTGAGCATTGCCCGAACACTTAGTTCCAAATCATCCAACAGGCTCAGATACGGTTGGCACAACACCTTATTTGGCAATACTTCATCCCAGTGATTCATCATGGACAAGTAGCTATTGTAATACTCAGCAATGTTTTCGAGGTCGTAACTAAATTCATGCCCCGCGGAGAAATGCTGTTTGAACAAACTCACACCCGTGTCCAATGCGGGTCGCCGAACATCAATAACTATGGCCTCTGGCAGTATCAAATGGATCAAGCCTATCAAACGAAAATTCGGTGGCAATTTGTCAATAAAATAGGGGCTACCCGAGCGCACAATTGCAGTTTCATCCAGATAAGTCTGACCATAAGCACCCAGCCTATCTGAGCCACACTGACTTAAAAAATCGGCAAGCCCCATACCACTTTGCAAGGCATCTTCATGTAAACTTTGCATGACTCTCGGCAAATTGGGCAATTCCAGTGTGCCTTCAATTTGAGAGTGACTTGCCAGAATTTGCTCAACCAGAGTTGACCCCGATCGCGGTAATCCAACAACAAAAATGGGCCTGGGGCCTTGTTGTTTTACCTTTGTCTGGCAAGACATTAACTCCGCACTAAAAACCTGCCTTGAGTCTTGGCAGTGCCCTTCAAACTGCTCGGCATTAAACGTGGCATTGGGCCTGAGTTTGTTTGCCAATTGATAACTTGCAAAGGCCTTATCATAATCGCCTCTTCGCTCCAGTGAATTTGCCAGGGCAAACGCCGCCTGTGAGCGGTGCTCTGGAGGCGCCTGATCGTCATTCGCGATGCCCCTCATCAGCTCAATATCGCTTGAAGAGAAATCAAAATCCTTTAAATCCGCCAAAGCCCAATAGGCGGGCCCATTGAGTTTTCTAAGTGCAATACTCTTTCGAAATGCTTGCTCACACGCGTCCCGTTGGCCAAGTGTTTTTAACATGTGCCCCCGTTGCAACTGTATATTCGCATCCTCCGGCGCCAACTGTGCGGCGCTATCATAGGCGCACAAGGCATTGCTGTACTGAGCTGCATTGGCATAGGCGCCACCGAGAGCGGCGTGAATTCGAGCTTGTTTTGGCGCAAGTTTTACACAGGTTTTCGCGGCTTCTAAGCGCTGTTTATGCAAACCCAGATAAGACGACACCTCTTCAAGTTTGTGCCATAAACCCAAGTGATAAGGAGAGTGTTTCAGGCCCTGGCGCAACATTTTTTCGGCCTGCCGCCAGGCTCCACTCTGGGAGGCCAACTGAGACATAATGGCAAGGGCACCGGCGTGGGAGCCAAACTTTTGCAGCACCCCCCGACACAGACGCTCTGCCTGCGCAAAATCTTTTTGCGCCATTGCGCGATAAGCCTCTTTCATTTCAATGTTAAATGGATCAGATTTCTCTGCCTGAACAAGACTGGAAATTCCCTCTTCGGTTTCTCCTTGATCCATCTGTAGATTGCCCAGCGCGTGCCACGCATCGCAATAGTGATCGTCCAGACTTACCGCTTTTTTCAGCGAAACAATTGCTTCAGCCTTGTACCCCAACCTCCGATAAGCCAAACCAAGATTTCCGTGGGCATCTGCAGACGTATTTTGTAAGGCAGCTATGGATCTAAACACATCCAGCGCTTTCTCTGGCTGCTGTTGGTTTATCAAACTGTGGGCCAAAAGCGTAAGCGCATCAGTGTCACCGCTATCCTGCTCAAGGTGCTTTCGCAGCAGTGTTTCTGCTTCAGGAAATTCTCTCGCGGACAAAAGTTTAACTGCTCGTTTGTGCAGATCGGTGGCTTCACTCAAAATAGCTGGCCCTCATTAACTACTCGGTGAAGTCAGTGGGTCGCAGGGAGCTGGCTTGTCACTTACTTCCAAAGTCTCCACCAGGGTTTTTCCCGTTCAAGCCCCTGAAGCTCTTCGATTCCAAGGTAAGCACGGTCGGATTGAGGATCATAAACAACCAGGTGGTGCTGTTGCAGTAATTCCCAAATATAGGCGCCGACCTCCTCTGCCGCATGCACCGCAATGCTGACGATCAACCAACCTTCACTCTGATGAAAATCAGCCGTCCAGTGATGGTTGCCGGCAGTCTCAGCGCTACCGTGAGAAAGCTGTGGGAACCGCAACTCCAGGGCAGAAGTAAATTGCATCAATTCCGGACATGCAGGCCAATCGATTGCCTGCCCTTTTGTCGAGGCCAGATAGGCGTCGCGTACGTCCTTCGCCGTCGCACCGGATTTGTTAGCAAAAAAGCCGAGTTTGTGGGCCATTTTTATTATCGTCCGCTCCTAATAAGAAGAGGGGCAATAATATCTTAATTTTATTATTGGCAACGCTTTTTATTTGGAAAAACAGTCCTTGAGGGTTCTTTTGGCGCGTGATTCAACGGCGGAACAGGAATATTTGATCATTCACACACTCAGCCTGAAGCAAGCAATAGAAGATGAGAACTTTTTGGCCTGTCAGAGCGCGCTCTAGACACCAGAGCTCTCCGAGACATGCCCTAAGCAACATCCGCAAAATTCATGCAATTCTTACCGGCACTTTTGGAACGATATAGCTCGGTATCGGCTATCTGGAAAAATTGGCGAAGCTGGTGATAGTCGGCCGCGGTCCCAAAGGCCACGCCGATACTTATGCTTACATAACCCCTCTCCGTATATTTGTGTTCGATTTCCAATAATGCGATTTCATCAAGCACTTCCTTGCACCACCATCTCACCTGTTGTTCACTTTTTTCGATTAAAACGGCACAGAATTCTTCGCCACCGTAACGGGCAATGGTGCCATGGGAACTGTCCACTGAATTCTTGAGTAGGGTCGCAATACTTTTTAAAACTTTGTCACCTGCGGGATGCCCGTAATTGTCGTTGTAGGCTTTGAATGAATCAACGTCCATCAGCACCAGGGCAAAGGGTTTACTTTCTTCGAGAGACCACTTCCAACAGCTGTCGAGGTATTCATCCAAATATCTTCGATTGGAAATGCCGGTCAGGGGGTCTCGGATCGATTCTAGTCTCAGCTTAAGATTTTGAGTTTGCAACACCATCTCCTGATCGTAGACGGCCCTGAGCAATTCGTTAAACTGCAAGGCTACCTGCTCAAACTCCTGTGCCGCAGACATGGTAATTTCACTGCGATAGTTTTTGCTTTCTACGATCGAACGTGTCCCGGATGACAACTGCACCAACGGTGCGATAAACGCTTTATTTACGATCAAAATGGAAGCCAAAACGAGTATTATCGCCGTAGCCAGCTCAGCGAGAACAGACGCAGTTATTAGCTCATCTTCGTAGTAACTATCTGAAAAAGATAGGGTGTTTTTGACAATTGGTTCATCATTGATATTGTTGAGCGCCCAACTAATTTTTCCATTTTTATCCCGTCTAGCTATAGAATCTTTGCTCGTACTCGCCAGCACTACGTCATCAGGCCCCATCAAAGAGACGGTAAAACTTAAGCCAACCTGCCGCGCAATTTGAGAGGTCAATTCCGGGTCGATTTTTCGCCAAAGAAGCAGATACCCCCGACTTGGACCGACAAAACTGGATGGAGTGACCTCCTCTACCGCTATCGCTACCAAACCTTCCGCAGTCAACAAAAAGCCGTTTCTTCCCCCGCCTGCAACGGACCCCACCATTGGTGCCATCGAAGAATGTGAGGCGGCAGCTCCATGTGTGTCAGCAAAAATTTTGTTTGCCAATACAGCAGGCGAAAAGGGGAGCGTGTGTGAAAATGTTTTTGAATCTTGCTGGTAACTGGTCGCATGAAGTAGCTTTTTATTCAGGTCAAAAAAAGCTGCGCCCGTAAATTGATTGTCCACAAATGCATCGGCAACAAAGTTTTCGCGAAGAAACGCTTTATTCTGGTCTGATACAAACTGATAGGCACTGTCCCATTTTGCATGGTCCCGAGCCCGGTTTGCGACAGCCTCCAAAATAGAGTTGTAGACTGCATCCACCCTCTGCACGTCTTTCATGTCGGCAACATATTGAATTCGCTCCAACTCTGGCCGTTCAACCCAGGCCCTGACCAATAGCTGGACACTCAATATGGCCAGCAAACCCAAACTGGCCCAGACCAATACAAGCGTTTTTACGGAGTATCGCCGATAATTCATTTGCGCTCCCAGTTGAACCTTCACGCCTTCAATTTTAGCAGGGTCTCATCGAATTGCCGTTTGCAAGGAATTACCGTTTAAACATTGTTGTGCAATACAAGGCCATGTTATAAAGCGACTCTCTACCCTATGACGCAATAATAACAATCGATGCGGTTTATGGCACAAGACAACAAAACGCTATTCGAAAAACTGTTTGATAGTCAGGCCCCCGGACTTATCCGTTTTTTGAGCCGAAAGCTGAACAGCACCGAAGATGCTCAGGATATCGCGCAAAATGCCTTTATACGCATTCAGCATCTGGCCGAGTCGGGAGAGCTGAACAACCCCAAGGCCTATCTCTACCAAACAGCGTCAAACTTAGCCATCGACAAGATCAGGCGCGATCAGCTACACAATAAATATCTGCAATCTGAAGGCAGCTGGCAGCAAGACGATACCGGCACTGCCAATGCGCAGTCCGACTACTGCACTCCGGAGAGACTATTGGCCGCTAAACAAGAACTCACACAAATAGAAAATGCCATTCAGAGCCTGCCGCTAAAATGCAGACAAGCCTTCCTGCTGCACCGAGTGAAAGGTCGCTCCTATTCTGA
>CAJWCA010000102.1 GCA_913020395.1 uncultured Cellvibrionales bacterium
TCTGTTGTTCAGCTATCACGGCCTGCCCGAATCCCATCTGAAATCTGCCGACCCCACGGGCAATCATTGCCTGAGCGCACCGGACTGCTGCGAGCGCCCCTCCAGCGCCCACGACAGCTGCTACCGGCACCAGGTTCTGGCCACAACAAAGGCCTTCGTCGAACAGGCAGGGATACCGGAAGAGAAATATTCGATTGCGTTTCAATCGCGCCTTGGCAGAGCCAAATGGCTAGAGCCGTATACAGAAGAAAGCCTCAAAGCACTCGCGGCCAAGGGTGTTAAAAACCTGCTGGTGATGTGCCCGGCGTTTGTGACCGACTGCCTGGAAACTCTGGAAGAAATTGGAATTCGAGGGGAAGAGATTTTCAAAGAGGCGGGCGGTGAGTCACTGCGACTGGTGCCCTGCCTTAACGATCACCCTGCCTGGGTAGAGACACTGGTTAAGTGGTGTGATTCGCCAGAGGTGTAAGCGCCACCACTTCAATACGGTCAACAAGCTGTTCCTTTGAACCCATGTCTTGTCGATATTGCCATTGCACATCAACATCCAATAATTTCATGCCGTATGTTCGCTCTGCATCAAACGCCTGATAAGACGGCCTGGGATCTTGCTGCAATACTTGAACAATTAATGCTGCAACATCTGTAGAATGCCTGGCGCTACAATGCTGACACGCCTGCTCTGCTTCTGAACTAAAGGTGACGGCCAGCGGTTCGGGCGCCTCATTGGCGAAATTATTTTTGGCCTCATCAATGCAATCCACATAGGGCACGTAGGGTTTAATATCCACCACTGGCGTGCCATCAATCAGATCAATGCCACTCAAGTGTAATATGACCTGTGCGCCATTGGTTTCGATGCGCTCTAGTTTCACCACCGACAAGCCCAGAGCGTTGGGCCTAACCGGCGAACGTGTGGCGAACACCCCCATACGTTTATTCCCGCCCAGTCGCGGCGGCCTAACAGTTGGCTTCCAGGCCTGACCCAGAAATTCGTGAAATATAAACTGCAGCCAAATATGACTGACGTGTTGCAAACCCTCCACTGCTTCAACACGATTGTAAGGCGGCAACAGTTCCAATTGAGCTGTTGATGCCGGCACTAAACCTGGCTGTCGCGGCACACCAAACTTTTCTTTAAAACAGGAGTGCACAATGCCAATGGTAGAAAAAGAGAATTCCTTGTCGAGCGCCATCAGTGTCGTTTCTTCTCGTGGAGTTGCTGGTTTTCAAGACGTTTCTTTTCGCTTTTTTTCAGCATGACATAAGTGGCACCCACCCCGCCATGATGTGCCTGTGCACTGTGAAATGCCATCACCTCAGGCAATTGGGGCAACCAATGTGCCACGCAGCTTTTCAATAAACCCGGCTGCTTACGTCCCTGTCCTTTGCCGTGTGTCACGAGCGCACAGCGAATATCATTTTGAACACAGTCGCCGATAAACCCAACAATGCCCATTCGAGCTTGCTCCACAGTCAAACCGTGCAAGTCAAGGCGAGCATCGATGTTGTATTTACCCAAGCGAAAATTTCGATAAACGCCATGTTGTATCCCGGGCCTTTTGAACTCAAGTATTGCCAGGGGATCAACCGCCTCGAGAAAATCGCCGGATAGAGGGTCTTGGGGGTCTTTAACCAGCGCCTCAGCCGCACGGCGACGTTCTGTCAGTCCAGGTTCTGCACGCGCATTTTGTCGTTGATCTTTATCCAACTCCACCCTGGGTGTGGCTTTGTGGGGTTTAACATCCCCCATGCTCTCACGAAAGAAGTCATCGTCATTTTCTGTTTTGTCCCCAGGCATGTCACTCACCGGAGTCCAAGTCTGTGACAGGCACCACCACCGCACCATAGGTTTGCACAAACTCTGGCGGAAGACGCTTGGGCCTACCGCTGGTGATCTCAATACACACCAATCTCCAGATGCCGCGCAGAATAGTTTTTCCATCCCGTTCACGCACAAGCTGAAAGCGCCGCTCCATATTGATACCTTCACTTTTGGTCAACCATGTGCCTAAACGCAACGCTTCACCTTCGTATGAGGCCATCATGTAATCGTATTCGCTGTGGCGGATCGCCATCGCGCGATTGAGGCGCTGATAGTCCTCAACCGACAAACCCAGAGACTCCGAGTGAGCCCAGGCCAAGTGCTGACACCACTTAACATAGACTGCATTATTGGTGTGATTCAAACCGTCGATGTCTTCGCTACCTACCCGCAAAGGCAAACTGAAGACTTCGGGAAAATCCCATGCAATGGCGGCCTGCTCACCGCTTGTTGTTGGCTCTGAGGGTTTGGGGGTAGAGGAAGTAGGAGGTAAAGCCATAGTCAGTGCCAAAATGTGAGTCGCAAAAATCGCCCACTGCTCAACAGTGGGCGGGACTCAACATGATAGCGGCTGTAATGGGTAACACAAGCTTAAACGGCTTCAAGGACAGGTGCCCTGAACTTGGGGACTTCAACTTATTGATTGACCACCATGACTTTGGTCTCGCTGGTGTCCGAATCGATTAAGCCAGTAAGCAGATGGCCCGCACTCACTCGATCTCCGGGTGCTACCTGGAGCCCACTGATTTGGCCAGTAAAGGGGGCGATAACTTTTGTCTGCGACAGAGCTAAACGGGCCTGGTCCAGTCTAAGTTCCGCCTCCTTTATAGCCGTTTTAATCTGGCTTCTGGCAAACTCATACTCTATTTTTGGGCCCGCCCCCTGCTTCAGGGCGGCTAACTGTGCGAGTGAATTGTGAAGGCTGGCCCGTGCCAATCTTACCTCTAGCGTGGCGTCCCTATCATCCAGCTGAATCAACAATTCACCTTTTTCAACGGCCTGCCCTTCCTCGACCAGCACCCAATCGACGTTTGCTGTGACGGCCGCAGCCAGTTTAGTTTTCCCCGAATTGACCTCACCGCTGTAGAAACTTACCTTAGTAGACAGTGATTGGGCATTGTCATTCGCAGACATCGCCGACCAGCCCTTATTGGTCAGACCATCCGGTGAGTGCTCCAGGCTCATGGCAATCACCAAGGAACTACACAACAGTTCGATACCCAAAACGCACAAAGCCAGACGTGTTTGAAAAAACACTCCGCGCCTTGTCGATTTTCCCTTTTTCATGTTCATGTCCAATTCTCTTTCTGCCGCGATGAAGGGTCGGCAATGCCTCTAACAAAAAACAGCACCCGGATCGGGTGCTGTAATAAGGGGCAGTTTATATTTCGAAGCGATGGTTTCTCAACCAGACTGCACCTGCAAGCAAGCCCGCCGCAATAGCTGCCCCTGAGCCAATATTGGCGACACTGGCAAGATCCAAGGTGCTAATAATTCCGGTGCCAGAAATAAACACATCCGTGAAGTTTTCATTAATGGGCATATGGCTGCCAATCCATGCGGCAATATGGCTTGTCCGGAACAATAACCACTCACCCAGGAATACCAAGACAACCGGCACAGTAGCCACCAAGAAAGGTGAGCGTTTAGCATAAGCCGAAGCCACCATTAACCAGGCACATACAGGCAGTGCCCACACTGCAAGGTAAACCACCAGACCCAGCTGTCGAACAAAGGCCGAAGCAATGTGCAGATTAGGCGCAATCACCTGCCAGGGATCCAAATCCATTTTAGAGGCCACTATCATCGCCAACACACTATAAACAAGTTGCACGACCCAAGAGGCCACTGTTGCAAGCAAAGGAACAGCGATAATGCCCACCAATAACTTCACACCAACTGACTGAGTTTCAGAAAAAGGCATTGACTTCCAAAACAGTATGCTGCGATCACGGCGATCAGAGTAAAGTGTGTTTAGCAAGTAAACCAACACAACTAACCAGCTAGTAATCAAAAACGCATAGTGAATACCGTAGAGCCCAGCATCCAAACCTTCGCGGTTTTTCTCAAAGAAACCATCGAGTCTCTGCTGCTGATCTTGATCGTTCAGCACCACTACATCACCTTCATCAAACTGTATGAAAATATGGCGCTCTTCGAGCTTTTTTACGTTTGGTTCTCCAGGATTGACAGCATCTTCGAGTGTGGACTCAATCACCTGTTCAATCTGCTGCTCCACTCTTTCTTCAACTTGCTGTTCAATTAAATCAGAGTTTGCATCTTTGATTTCATCTTTATCAAAGTCGATAACAAAGCTGGAATCATTATTTGTCAAACTAATATCTACATTGGCGCGATCGATCAAGTACAAACCCACGATCATGGCAATCACCAACAAACCAGCCAAAACGACCGGCATATACAGGAAGGCACCGCGATGCTCCCAAAATTCTCTTTTTACAAGTGTCTTATATTTGTTCATGACAATTTTCCTCAAGCCTGCATTTTGGCGACAAATAAGTCGGCAACACTGGGAGTTCTTAAGCTACCAAAGGGTGCCAGTTTGTCCCGGGCGATATTCTCGAAAATTAATGCGCTGCCACCCAGCACTGAACGCTCACTAATGGGGTTCAATGCGCGGGCACTTTCAATGTCTTCAGCGCGCGCCTCAAGTTCAACAAACCGACTCTCGATATCTTCCATTTCAGATTCCAGAATCAATCGACCATCTTTGATAAACAGCAGATCTGTTAACAAACCTTCCACCTCTTCAACCTGGTGTGTGGTAATGATGATGGTGCGTTCCTCATCAAAGTAATCATTCAACAAGGCAGTATAAAACTGCTTGCGATACAAAATATCCAGCCCCAGGGTGGGTTCGTCCAGAATCAAAATTTTGACATCAATGGCCATCACCAAAGCCAGGTGCAGCTGGGTAATCATTCCCTTTGACAGTTGAGATATTTTTTTGTCCATCTCAATATTGGTCGCCGCCAAAAAGGCCTGGGCTTTTTCAATGTTAAAGTTTGGATGAACGCCCTGCAAAAAATCGATCGCCTGAGAGACTTTAAGCCACTGAGGTAAAATGGCGGTGTCCGCGATAAAACACACATTCTCCAGCAACTCAGTTCTTTGGGTCCGTGGATCCAGCCCGAGAACATTTAATTCTCCTTCACTGGACGACAAGCCGAGAAGACATCTCAGTGCGGTGGTTTTTCCTGCGCCATTAGGACCAATCAACCCTACAATACGACCCTTCTCCACACTGAACTCCATACCGTTCAGCACTTGAGATTTGCCATAGGATTTGCACAGTCCGCGCGCTTCAATAACAGCTTTCATTAGACTGTATCCTTATTCAGCGTTGAGATCATATCGATAACTTCTTGTGTGCTAATACCCAGTTGTTTCACTCGGCTCAGCAAGAGGGGCAATTCATTTTGTAAAAATTTTGCTTTTTCATTGGATAACAAATTATCTCTCGCCCCTTCAACCACAAACATGCCAACACCCCTTTTCTTAAACAGTAAACCTTCGTCAACCAATTCCTGATAGGCCTTCGATACGGTTAAATGATTAATGCTGTACTCGGCGGCAATCTGACGCACAGAAGGCACGGCCTCTTCTTCTTTAAACACTCCCTCTAACACCAGGTTCACGACTTTATCGCGCAACTGTCGGTAGATGGGTTGGTCTTCGTTCCAGTGATCCTGCATAACGCTAGCCCTACAAAACGTGTCTGTGAATATCTTAGTGTTCGTCGAGTCGACGAATTTCACTGCTACCACTTACATCTGAAATAACTTTGGGGTCACCGTGGTACACAACCTCTGCACTTCCCATAGCCTCGACCGACAAGTAGTCAATGACATTGATGACGATATCCGCTGACCCTGCAGCTTCTATCTCGGCTTTTTGACTGACAATGTGCTCTGCAGCGTAATCACCCGAGCCGGCAATTTCGATCATCTGAATATCAACCGCGCCCTCTCCATCGATAACAACATCGACAGATCCGGCCATTTCGACACCTAACTCTCGTGTCACCAAGTCGCCGATCTGTAACTCTGCTGAACCCGCCAGTTCAAAATTGACTTCCCGATCACTCTTAATTTCGGCAATCTCAACCTCGGGGGATCCTGCAATTTCAACGTCCACTCTGTCAGCACTTATCTCACCTACGTCGACCGACGCGGAACCCGCCACTTCAAGAGAAAAGGTGTCTACTGTGAGATTCTGAACGGTCATTTCACCGGACCCTGCACTGGCAATGGTCAGGTCGTCACTCTCGATGGATCCTACGGTGGTTTCGCCGGACCCAGCTACTTCGATTTCGCGAATATCTTTTAACTGAACATCGAAAACGGCGCTGGATTTGAAGTCAAAAATACTCATAGAAAATGAGGAGCGCTTGTGATGAAGGTGCAGCCTGCTGCCTTTCACTTCGGCAACTACCTTGGACAGCATGCTTCTGGGGGCGGTAATTTTAACAAATTCCTCGTCGCCCTGAGTGACGTTCAGATCATAGCCACCTTCCAGGACAATGCTATGCACATCTTCCAGAGAAACTGTTTTACTTACCAGCTCTTCGGCAGAGACCAGGGGCGCAACCGCCAATGCCGAAAGGCATATTGATGCAACTGCGAGTGTTAAATTCTTTGGTTTCATAATTCATACCTGACTGATCATGATTTAATAGCGCGCTCTGCGTGCCGGTGTTATATGTGACTATAACACCATAAATCTAATCATCAAGCATAATTTTACATTTGCTCAAAAATAAAACACAAAAAAGGGGTGCTGACCTACTAATAGCAGGCCAGCACCCCTGGGATCACTCTAAATATCTATTAAAAACAATTACTTAAAGTGCCTATTCTCAATAAGCTCTGTGACAACGGAGGGATCTGCCAAAGTGGAAGTATCACCCAAGCTGTCAAGCTCATTAGCGGCAACCTTACGTAAAATACGTCGCATAATCTTGCCTGAACGGGTTTTTGGCAGCCCAGGAGCCCACTGAATAACGTCAGGTTTAGCGATAGGACCAATCTCTTTGACACACATTTTGATCAGTTCGGCTTTTAGCGCGTCGCTGGGGCTCTCACCACTCATTAAGGTGACATAACAATAGATGCCCTGCCCCTTAATATCATGAGGACAGCCCACAACCGCCGCCTCAGCGACCTGATCATGTAATACCAGCGCACTCTCAATCTCGGCGGTACCCATGCGGTGACCCGACACATTCAATACGTCATCAACTCGGCCCGTGATCCAAAAATAGCCATCTTCATCACGACGAGCCCCGTCACCGGTGAAGTAGTACCCGGGGAACGTGGAATAATAGGTATCGATACACCGCTGATGATCGCCATAGACAGAGCGGATTTGACCAGGCCACGCAGCCTTAATGGCCAGGCTGCCTTCTGCAGCGCCCTCTATTTCCTTGCCTTCACCATCCAGCAATACTGGTTGTACGCCGAAAAATGGCACCGTTGCTGACCCGGGCTTGAGATCGATCGCACCGGGCAGCGGCGTCAACATATGGCCGCCGGTTTCAGTCTGCCACCAGGTATCGACGATGGGGCAACGTGCATCACCCACCGTACGGTAATACCACTCCCACGCTTCCGGGTTGATGGGCTCTCCAACCGTACCCAATAACTTGAGACTCGCGCGGCTGGTCTTGCTCACAAATTCATCACCAACGGCCATCAATGCCCGTATCGCGGTGGGGGCCGTATAAAAGATATTCACCTGATGTTTGTCAATCACCTCCCAACAGCGAGAGGCAGAGGGGTAGGTTGGCACGCCTTCAAACATCAGCGTAACCGCACCATTGGCCAGTGGGCCATAAACAATGTAACTGTGACCGGTCACCCAGCCAACATCCGCCGTGCACCAGTAAATATCGCCCTCTTGATAATCGAAGGTGTATTTGTGGGTCATAGCAGCCTGCAGCAAATAACCCGCCGTGGTGTGCAATACGCCCTTGGGTTTGCCGGTAGAGCCAGAGGTATAAAGGATAAAGAGCGGATCTTCCGCGTCCATAGACTCCGGTTCGCACTCGGCAGATGCCTTATCAACATGCTCGTGATACCAAATATCCCGCCCTTCAGACCAGGCAACATCGCCGCCTGTACGTTTTACTACCAGGCAGGTATGCACATTGGGACAGCTTTCCAGAGCGATATCGGCATTGCTTTTTAAAGGCACAGCCTTGCCACCACGAAGGCCTTGATCGGCCGTAATCACAGTTTGGCAATCGCTGTTCAATATACGATCTTTAAGTGCGTCCGGCGAAAAACCACCAAATACAACTGAGTGCACAGCGCCAATACGGGCACAGGCCAACATGGCGTAGGTCGCCTCGGGAATCATCGGCATGTAGATACACACACGATCACCCTTTTTGACCCCCCGGGCCTTCAGTACGTTAGCCAACTGACACACAGATTGGTGCAAAGAGCTGTAGCTAATATGTTTGTCTTCGCTGGGGTCATCGCCCTCCCAGATAATGGCGGTTTGTTCGCCACGGGTCGCAAGGTGCCTGTCTATGCAGTTCACACTGACATTCAGTTTTGCACCGCCAAACCAGCTGATTTCACCTTTGTGTAAATCGGCCTGGCAAACGCTGTCCCAAGGCTGGTCCCAGTCCAGGAATGTATTGGCTTGCTCGGCCCAAAACCCGTCGGGGTCAGACACGGAGCGAGCATACATCTCGCGATACTGCTCGGCATTAATATGGGCCGATTGTTTAAAAGCCTCTGGAACCGGATGAATGGGGAATTCTGACATCGATCTATCCCTTAGTCTGTGAATAAAGTTTGAAGAATTTTATTGTTATTAGTTTGAGGTGCCGGTGTTCAAGCCTGTTGACCTGCCCACCCGCGTGCTGATGGCCTTCAATAAATTATACGGCGCTTATCCTAGCCCATTTGGCGCACAGGATACAGTCGAAAAGGGTTAAAACCTGCGCTTTACGCCACTTGCGCAGGAATTGTGTTGGTGCAACGCTCTACCTGGTTCTCTTCAGTGAGATAGACCAGTTTGGGTTTAAAATCTGCCAGTTCTGAAGCTTGGAATTGGCCATAGGCCGCAATGATTACACGATCGCCCACCTGTACCTTGCGTGCAGCGGCACCGTTCATTGAGATTGTGCCAGACCCTGCCTCGGCCAGAATGACGTAAGTTGAGAAGCGCTCACCATTGCTGACGTTGTATATATCGATTTTTTCAAACTCATGTAAGCCCGCGAGCTTTACCAAATCACTGTCGATTGCGCAGGATCCGTCATACCACAATTCTGCCTGGGTGACGCAGGCCATATGGAGCTTGCCCTTCAACATTGTGCTGATCATTCAATTATTCTCCTTCCGTCAAATTCGTTGAAACATTGTCAATAAGTCGGGCACCCGCCGTGAACATTGCACCCAGAATAGTAATATTCCTGTCATCATCTGCGGCCGGCGCTAGCGTTTTGCTGTTACACACGCTGAAATAATCGACTCTAAAGCCAGCGTCTTCTATCTGCTGGCGAGCCTCGTCACCCAAATCACCAAAATCCCTTCGTCCCGCTTCTATATGATCCTTCACCCAGTTGAGGCTCTTATTGAGCTGGCTAACTTTGGGCCGCTCCTCTTCGGTAATAAAACCGTTGCGGGAGCTCATAGCCAAGCCATCGATTTCGCGGTGTATGGGCGCGGCTGTAATTTGAATACCCATGCACAGGTCTTCTACCATGCGGCGAATAACCGCAAGCTGCTGAAAGTCTTTAATGCCAAAGACGGCTTCGTGAGGCTGTACGATATTAAATAATTTGGTCACAACCGTGGTGACCCCTTCAAAATGCCCCGGGCGACTGGCGCCACACAACACGTCGGTCATTGTCGGGCAAATAACCCGGGACTGTGTGTCCAGACCATTGGGGTACATTTCATTGTCATCGGGGTTAAAGAGGTAATCACAACCCACACCCTGAAGCTTTTGGCTGTCTTCCATCAGTGTGCGAGGGTATTTGTCCCAATCTTCATTCAAACCAAACTGCAAACCGTTAACAAAGATCGAGCAGACAACAATGTCATTGGTCTCGCGAGCCAATTTCACCAATTCCAAATGGGCGTCGTGCAGATTACCCATGGTGGGCACAAAACCAATACGCTTGCCCGCCGCTCGCTCTCGATTCAAGGTTTCACGCAGAGAGTCTATGTGGTGGTAGGTTTTCATGAATGCACCTCAATGCAACGGGAATGGACGGCCTGATGGCGCACTTGGGCGTGGGATAATACACCGGGGGTCAAAACATGTACATTTTGCTGCCAGAGCTCGAACAAACCTTCAGCTTAGTATTCGTCCTGGTGCATGTATTCAGGGGCGAGATTTTCAAAGCGGGTGTATTTGCCCACAAACGCGGCCCGAGAGGTGCCGATTTCACCGTTTCGCTGCTTGCCGATAATCAGTTCGGTAATGCCTTTGTCGGGGCTGTCTTCGTTGTAGTATTCATCGCGATAGATAAATAGAATCACATCCGCATCCTGCTCAATGGCGCCCGATTCCCGCAGATCCGAATTCATGGGGCGCTTGTTGGGACGCTGCTCTACACCTCGGTTTAACTGCGACAATGCAATAACCGGGCAATCGTATTCTTTGGCCAGAGCTTTCAGGGAGCGGGAGATCTCAGAGATTTCCTGCGTACGGCCTTCGCTGGGCCCAGCAACAGTCATTAACTGAAGGTAGTCAATCATGATCATGCCTGGGTTGCCGTGCTCTCTGGCAATTTTACGTACGCGCGCACGGACTTCCTGGGGTGTGAGACCCGGGGTATCATCAATGAACAGCGGTCGATCTTTCATCTTTGAAACGGCGGCAGATAATTTTGGCCAGTCCTCTTCCGTCAACTTACCGTTTCTCATTTTTCCCGCATCAATACGGCCAATGGAAGACAGCATTCGTTTAACGAGAGATCCCGACGGCATTTCCATACTAAACACCAGGGCTGGCTTGTCCTGGGTGAGAATCGCCGTCTCAATAAAGTTGAGCGCCAGTGCTGTTTTACCCATCGAGGGGCGCGCGGCAAGAATAATCAACTCACCGGGCTGCCAGCCCGACGTGCGCTCATCGAGGTCGGACAGACCCGAGGGCATGCCGGTAATATCACTACCGGAACGGAACAACTGATCAATGTGTTCAACCGTAGACTTCAGTAAGCTGTTAACTTCCTCAAAGCCACCCTCTTTTGGCCGTGACTCGGCAATTTGCGCTACTTTTTTCTCTGCCATTTGCAGCAGATCATTGGTATCCAGACCGGCGGGGTTGAAGCTGGATTTACTGATCTCGCCGGCGGCGGCAATGAGTTGGCGCAAGGTTGCCCGCTCACTGACAATTTTGGCATAGGCGGTGATATTGGCGGCACTGGGGGTATTACTCGCCATCTCGGTAAGATAGCCGATGCCGCCAACCTGATCTATTTCATTGCGCTTGGTAAGTTCCTCATCGAGGGTTACCACATCGAGCGGGCTGCCCGCTTCTGATAGCGCCGCCATTGCATTAAAAATAATGCCATGGTCCCGGCGGAAGAATTGCTTTTCAGTGAGGACTTCGGCCACCGCATCAAAGCGTTTGTTGTCCAACATTAATCCACCCAGCACTGCCTGTTCGGCCTCTACAGAGTGCGGCAGGGCTCCGTCGCTGGTTTCGCGAGGAAAGGGATCAATCATGGTTTCAGACATGCAGTAATACTTCTTTCAGATAACCGGAGGGGTACTGTAAGCAAAACGGGCGCGATCAGCAACGCTATGCGTTACCCATCGTGCCCGTTTTTAGTCCTGCTAGCAGGAAAGTGTGCGCCTGGAATTACTCGGCAACAACACTCAGCTTGACGGCCTGGGTCACTTCAGAGTGAACCTGTACGTCAATCTCATATTCGCCCACTTCGCGCAAAGCGCCTGTTGGCAAACGTATTTCAGTTTTGGTGACTTCAACGCCAGCCGCGGTGATCGCATCAGCGATGTCGCGTGTGCCGATAGAACCAAACAGCTTGCCTTCATCGCCAGAGTTGGCTTCGATGGTCACAGCCAGCTCAGCCAGCTGCGCAGCGCGTGCTTCAGCAGCAGCTTTCTTCTCAGCAGCGGCAGCTTCTAGCTCTGCACGACGGCTTTCAAATTCAGCGACATTGGCTGCATTGGCCATAACAGCCTTGCCATTTGGGATCAGATAGTTACGGCCAAAACCGGCTTTAACGGCAACCTTGTCACCGATAGCTCCTAGCTTACCCACTTTCTCGAGTAGAATAACTTCCATCTCGTTTACCCTCTAATTTTGCAAAAATTGCAGTTGTTTCACAGCTCGTCCGATCAGGATCGGGGTTTGATACGAGCGCGAAAATTAATCCACGTGTCCATAAACGCCATAATGGATAACATCACCATTAAGGGGCTGTAGAGCACCAATAACATTGGGCTAAACAGCATCAACGCCACATAAAACAACACCAGCCAGCCCCTGCCGATACCCAGTTGTTTAACGCTGCTGTGCACAATAGCAAGCCCCGCGATAAACAATGGCAGAGCAAATAAACTGCCCCACACCTGGTAGTCACCCCCTACCGACAAGCAATACGTCGCACTCAGCAAACACACAATGGCCTGCGAGGGTTTGAGTCTGATGGCGTGAAACTCCGCCTGAAACCCCGAAGGGTTATACAGCATTGCCTGCCACCACCGCCCCAGAAATAAGCTTAACAAGCCATTCCAGGCAAGCACATAAGCCACAAACCCCAACACCAAGGTGTTGGTAGGTTCAAACTCAAGCGCTTTGTGAGCAGGGCTTGACGCTCCCTGCTGACTCAAAATATTGCCCAGTATCTTCACCAGCTCTTCCGCCGGGGAGGATACAAACACCGTCAACAACACTGCCGACAAGGTGCTTAACGCCACTAAACCTACTAAGGCATAGGCCCAAGAACTCGAGGTTCTCAGTAGCAGCGCAACGATAAAGGTAGCAATCACCGCTGCGAGGGTGATGTAGGCCATCATGGGCCCATATTCACTCACAAACAGTGATACCACCGCGGGTAACAAAGCCCAACACAGCACATAGGTGCCATCTTGGGTGCCGCGACGCATACTCACAAACGCCACGGTGGCCGGACTAATCAGTGGAAACCAAGAGCCTATCAGGGCTACCACTGCGGCCTGCATGCGGCCACGCATAATAAATTCTGCGAGCGCACGCATGTACTGATTTACTCGTGTGCGTCCGTGTACGGCAGCAGAGCCAAGTAGCGAGCACGCTTGATAGCGGTTGCCAGCTGACGCTGATATTTAGCTTTTGTACCAGTAATACGGCTTGGTACGATCTTGCCTGTTTCAGACACATAGGCTTTCAAGGTTTCCAGATCTTTGTAATCGATCTGCTTGGTGCCTTCAGCGGTAAAACGACAAAATTTACGACGACGGAAAAAACGTGCCATGAGTCAGTCTCCCTTTATTCTTCGCCCGCTTCAGCAGGTGCTGAATCGGCAGAGTCATTTGATTGAACCGGCGCGGCAGCAGGTGCTGCAGCAGGAGTTTCTTCACGACGCTCGGAGCGTTCAGGGCGATCGCTGCGACTTCTGCGCTCACGGCCTTCTTTCTCAGCTTTCATGATTGGAGACTCTTCTGTAACTGCTTCGTCCTGGCGAATAACCAGGTTACGCAGTACAGCGTCGTTGTAACGGAAATTGGTGGTCAATTCTTCCAACGCTTCTTCGCCACACTCTACATTCATTAAGGTGTAGTGTGCTTTGTGAATTTTGTTGATGGAATAAGCCATGTGGCGGCGGCCCCAGTCTTCCAAACGATGCACCTGACCACCACTGTCTTTAATGGTTGCAGTGTAACGCTCGATCATGCCGGGCACTTGCTCGCTTTGATCTGGGTGTACCAGAAATACGATTTCGTAGTGACGCATTGTAGCTCCTTACGGGTTAAAGCCTTCTCTTGGCAGAATTGAAAACAGATCCAACCAGCACGTGAGTAAGGCAAGGAGGGCCATATTTAAACCCCTGGCCA
>CAJWCA010000103.1 GCA_913020395.1 uncultured Cellvibrionales bacterium
CACCAGCAGGTTTTTAACACCCTTGGCCGCGAGTGCTTTGAGGCTTTCTTCTGTATACGGCTCAAGCCATTTGGCTCTGCCAAGGCGCGATTGAAACGCAACTGAATATTTATCTTCCGGTATCCCCGCCTGTTCGACGAAGGCTTTTGTTGTAGCAAGAACCTGGTGTCGGTAGCAGCTGTCGTGGGCGCTGGAGGGGCGCTCGCAGCAGTCGGGTGCACTCAGGCAATGATTGCCCGTGTGGTCGGCGGACTTCAAGTGCGACTCGGGAAGGCCGTGATAGCTGAATAACAGATGATCATAATCGCTAGCTAAGACATCGCCGGCACTGGTCAGTAGCGCTTGAATATAGTCGTCTTGCTGGTAGAACGGTGCCTGAACCGTGAGAGTGAGCTTAAGGTTTTGTGTATCGATTACCCGGCGGGCTTCGTCTATGGAGGTTTGCACCGTGCTGTCGGCAAAATGGGGATAGAGCGGAACTAACAAGATTTCATTTAAATCCCGGTTTTTAGCAAGGTTCAGCAGCGCGGATTCGATTGAAGGGTTGCCATATCGCATCGCCATTTCAACCGGCATAGGTAATTTTGCCTGAAGGGCTTGCTGCAGTCGTCTCGACAATTCAATTAGGGGGGACCCCTCGGGCCACCATATACTTTGATAGGCGTGAGCGGAGTCAGCAGGGCGTTTTGGGAGAACCAGTAAACTGACAATTAATCGACGGACAAGCCAGGGTAATTGAATAACCTTTGGGTCCATGAGGAATTGGTCTAGATATTGTCTTACGCCGCTCTCGCTGGGCTCATCGGGTGAGCCCAGATTGGCCAGCAAAACGGCTCTATCGTTTGTACCTTGGTCAGTGTTCATTGCTTCCTGGTTGCGCCCTGGTTTTTGTCCTGTTCAGAAGACGCTAGTCTAAGGGATAAATGAATTCTGTAGTAATGAAAATTTACTTTTACCTGCTTGAAAACAGATATGGGAGGTTTTGCCCGCTCCGAGCTGACTTATTTCCCGGTTTTGGCTTTGGCAACTTTTGAACCATTGCTTCTGCCCAGCTGTTGGCAAATGAAATTTCCGGCATCGATCAGCCGGTCCAGATCCACCCCGTGTTGGATATTCATACCAGACAGCATATACACAAGATCTTCGGTAGCGACATTACCTGAGGCGCCCGCAGCATAAGGGCAGCCCCCCAGCCCCCCAATGGAGCTGTCATATACCTGTACTCCTTGCTGAAGCGCGGCGAGTGTATTTGCAAGTGCCTGCCCGTAGGTGTCGTGAAAGTGCATGGCCAGTTGTTCTGTGGCTACGGTTTCGCTGACCGTCTTAATGAGTTGAGACACCTTCAGTGGTGTGCCTACGCCAATCGTATCGCCCAAAGATACTTCATAGCAGCCCATATCGAGTAGTGCTGCAGTGACTTCAGCGACTTTTGCCGGCTCAACTTCGCCCTGGTAGGGGCAACCCAATACACAGCTCACATAACCCCTAACAGCGATACCGTCTGCCTTGGCCGCCTCCATAACCGGTTTAAATCTCTCCAGACTCTCGGCGATGGAGCAATTGATATTTTTTTGGCTAAATGCCTCGGAGGCGGCTGCAAAAATTGCGACTTCAGTGGCTTTTACATCCAGGGCACGTTGATACCCTTTCAAGTTTGGCGTGAGTGCTGCGTAGGTGATTCCCTCCTGTCGAGGGATGCCTGTAAACACGTCTTCACTTCCCGCCATCTGCGGAACCCACTTTGGGTTTACAAAACTGCCGGCTTCAATATAGGTAATTCCTGCGTCGGTTAATTTGTTCACTAGCTCTATTTTGACCGAGGCATCGATACTTTGTTTTTCATTTTGAAGGCCGTCCCGGGGGCCCACTTCAACAATTTTAACGCTCTGCGGCAAATTCATGTTTACACTCTTCTCTTTGTAGCCTTTGGGTTTTGAGTCGCTGATTTTAAGTCTACTCGTCGGCGTTAAATGACAGCAGTTCGGCACCACCATCAACCAACTCGCCAGCCTGGTAATAAAATTCAGACACTTCGCCATCGGCGGGTGCACGAATTGTATGTTCCATTTTCATGGCTTCCATAACCAGCAAGGGAGTGTCTTTCTCTACGCGCTGCCCTTTATCGGCTAGTAAAGCAACGACGGTACCGTTCATCGGTGCCACTAATCCGCCGCCGGCATCCCCTTGATCACTTTCACCCAGATCAGCTTGTACCATCTTAAAGTTTAAAGCCCGATCCAATGTATAAAGGCTGAAAGTATCGTCGTGAATGGAAACCGTCGCGCGGGATTGATAGCCATCGATATCAGCATGAAGTTCACTGCCTGACAGATTGCCTTGAGCGTCTACTTCGAGTTCGCCAATACTAATGGTGTAGCGTGTGCTGCCCCCCGTATTGATCTGAGCAACCGCAATCGGAAAAACCCGGTCGTGCAACTGCAATTCAAAATGGTGAACATGGGGTTCATTCAAGCGCCAGGCATTACTCTGGTGCCAGGGAGAAGACGGATCGCCCGAGGCCATTGCTTTTTCCTCCGCTCTCTGTGCCTGTTTCAGTACCAGATATAAAGCGGCCAAAGGTAAGTCGCGTTCATAATCCTGCGCGTCATCATGAAAGATGACACTGTGGTGTTTTTCTATAAAACCGGTATCGAGCTGGGCTTCCCGAAAAGGAGCACTGCTTGCGAGGTTGTATAAAAAATCAATATTGGTGGTCATGCCACTAATGCGATATTCGCTCAATGCCTTGGTCAATCTGCTGAGTGCTTTATCACGATCTTCATCCCAGACAATGAGTTTGGCGATCATTGGATCATAAAAAATGCTGACCTCATCGCCCTGTCGTACACCGGTGTCTACCCGAACATGTGGGCTGGCGGTGGGCGCCTGGAGGAAGGAGAGTTGGCCGGAGGCCGGCAAAAAATCCTGATCGGGGTCTTCTGCGTAAATACGCGCTTCAAAAGCATGGCCATTGATGTGCAACTGATCTTGAGAGAGCGGCAGGTTTTCGCCCGCGGCCACTCGCAGTTGCCATTCAACCAGATCTTGGCCGCTAATCATTTCTGAAACCGGGTGTTCAACCTGCAGTCGGGTATTCATTTCCATAAAATAAAAAGAACCGTCTACATCGAGCAGGAACTCAACGGTGCCCGCACCTTCATAGTTAATCGCCTGGGCAGCGCGAATCGCGGCATCGCCCATGGCTTCCCTGAGCGCAGGATCCATGCCTGGAGCGGGCGCCTCTTCAATCACCTTCTGGTGGCGACGTTGTACAGAGCAATCCCGTTCAAAAATATGTACGGCGTTGCCGTGCTGGTCACAAAACACCTGAATTTCTACGTGGCGGGGTTGGGTGAGATATTTTTCCACCAGCATATCGTCGTCGCCAAAACTGCTTAAAGATTCTCGCTTGGCGGCATTTAGGGCTTCGTCAAATTCAGACTCTTTCCAGACCTGGCGCATGCCCTTGCCGCCACCGCCCGCGCAGGCTTTCAGGAGTACCGGGTAACCCATGTCGTCGGCCGCTTGTTTTAACAGGTCACGACTCTGGTCTTCACCATGATATCCGGGTACTAAAGGTACACCCGCTTTTTCCATAATGGTTTTGGCCGCAGACTTAGAACCCATGGCTTCAATGGCGGGAATCGGAGGTCCGATAAAAACGATATTGTGTGTTTCACACTGGCGGCAGAAATCAGCATTCTCTGACAGGAAACCATAGCCTGGGTGAATCGCTTCCGCGCCGGTTTTTAAAGCGGCCTCAAGCACCCGCTCGCCAACTAGATAGGATTCCCGAGAGGGTGATGGTCCCAGATAGACTGCTTCATCTGCCATGTGAACGTGCATCGCATCGCTGTCTGCATCACTGAAAACGGCCACGGTTCGAATGCCCAGTTTTTGTGCCGTACGAATCACGCGGCAGGCGATTTCACCGCGGTTGGCGATCAATATTTTTGCAAACATGGTCTTACTCCTCTATCCAGGTGGGTGAACGTTTTTCAAGGAACGCACTTAAACCTTCCTGGCCTTCGGGGGAAATTCGTATATCGGCAATGCGCCGACAGGTTTCTTCTATCAGTTCGTTCGAGATCGATTCTCTGGCAACATCGGCCACCAATCTCTTCGCTTGAACGATTGCTTGAGGGCTGTTGAGTAACAGTGTATCAATCAGTTTTTGCAGTTCTACTTCGAACTCTTCAGCTTCAAATATTTCACTGATAAGTCCAAGTGCCAGTGCTTTGCTGGCGCCAAAACGTTCACCACTGAGGAAATAACGTCGGGCGGCACGGGCGCCCATCGCTTCAATGACATAGGGGCTAATAGTCGCGGGTATGAGACCTATTTTAACTTCGCTGAGACTAAAACTCGCCCTCGGACTTGCCAATGCGATATCACAGCAGCTGGTCAGTCCTACCGCTCCGCCAAATGCAGCCCCCTGGATCAGGGCTATGGTAGGTTTGGGCAAAGTGTTCAAGGTCTTTAACATATTGGCGAGCAGTCTGGCGTCGCGCAAATTTTCTTCATGGCTATAACTCGCCATGCGTTTCATCCAGTTGAGGTCGGCGCCTGCAGAAAAACTTTTTCCTTCAGATCGCAAAATCACCACACGCACGGTTTTGTCATCCGCCAGTTCGGAAAAAACAGTGTTTAAACGAGCAATCATTTCATCGTCAAAGGCATTGTGTTTGTCGGGTCTGTTTAAACAAACACTCGCAACACCTCTGGAGTCAGTATTAACAGTAACAGAAGTGTTCATGGTTACATCCTGAAAATGCCGAAACGGGTATCGGCGATGTCTTTGTTGAGGGCGGCGGATAATGACAGTCCCAGCACGCTACGGGTTTCTGCGGGATCGATAACACCATCATCCCAGAGTCGTGCCGAGGCGTAGTAGGGGTGGCCCTGTTCCTCATAGGTGTCGATGATCGGTTGCTTGAATGACGACTCTTGCTCGTCGCTCCACTCTTCGTTATTTCTCTCTTTTTGATCACGTTTGACCTGGGCGAGCACACCTGCTGCTTGCTCACCACCCATGACAGAGATCCTGGCATTGGGCCACATAAACAAAAATCGCGGGTCGTAGGCCCGACCACACATGCCATAGTTGCCCGCGCCAAATGAACCGCCAATTAAAACAGTCAGTTTTGGCACTTGCGCACAGGCGACCGCCGTAACCATTTTTGCCCCGTGTTTGGCAATGCCGTCAGACTCGTATTGTTTACCCACCATGAAACCCGTAATGTTCTGAAGAAAAACCAGCGGGATCTTTCTCTGGGCGCAAAGCTCAACAAAGTGGGCGCCCTTTTGTGCTGATTCACCAAAAAGAATGCCGTTGTTGGCAACGATGCCAACCGGGTAACCGTAGATGCGAGCAAAACCACAAACGAGTGTAGTACCATAGAGTGCTTTAAATTCGTCGAACTCAGAGGCGTCTACAACACGAGCAATGATTTCGCGCACATCATAAGGTTGGCGAGTATCTTTTGGCACAATGCCATAGATGTCGCGGCTGTCATACAGCGGCTCACTGGAGGCTTGCACATCGCAGTCGACACGTTTATGACGATTCAGTCGGCTGATGCTTTGGCGGGCGAGTTGCAGTGCGTGATGATCATTTTGTGCGTAGTGATCCGATACGCCGGACACACGGCAGTGAACATCGGCGCCACCTAAATCCTCAGCGCTCACTACCTCGCCGGTGGCCGCCTTAACCAGAGGGGGGCCACCCAGAAAAATAGTGCCTTGTTGTTTAACAATAATGGACTCATCGGCCATTGCTGGAACATAGGCGCCACCTGCGGTACATGAGCCCATGACAACAGCGATTTGAGCAATGCCTTCACCTGACATGTTCGCCTGATTGAAAAAGATGCGCCCAAAGTGCTCACGATCGGGGAACACATCATCCTGCCTGGGTAAGTTGGCACCGCCAGAATCTACCAGATAAATACACGGCAAATTGTTTTGTTGCGCAATTGTTTGTGCACGAAGATGTTTTTTTACAGTTAGTGGGTAGTAACTGCCGCCTTTCACTGTGGCATCATTGGCTACAATCATGCACTCCTGCCCGGATACTCGGCCGATGCCGGTGATGATGCCAGCGGCGGCCACATCTTCGCCATAAACATTCAGCGCAGCCAGTTGAGAGAGTTCCAAAAATGGAGAGCCGGTGTCTAACAAGGCCAATATTCGATCCCGGGGCAGCAACTTCCCGCGAGCGAGGTGTCGCTCTTGCGAGGTTTTACCGCCGCCGAGTTTTATTGTGTCAAGCGTGGAATGCAAGTCGTCGACTTGTTGTTGCATATGATCGCGATTGACAGCGAAGGTTTCTTCGCGCGTATTCACTTTGGATTGGATAATAGCCATATCGATGTCCGGTTATTCGTCTTAACAAAAAAGGTCCAGAGTCTTAGAGAGTCTCTTTAAATAATTCGCGGCCAATCAGCATGCGTCTTACTTCAGAGGTGCCCGCGCCAATTTCATAGAGCTTGGCGTCTCGCAGTAAACGGCCACAGCTGTATTCGTTGGTGTAGCCATTGCCGCCCAGGGTCTGGATGGCTTGTAATGCCATTTGAGTGGCGCGCTCGGCGGTGTAAAGAATTACGGCTGCTGCGTCTTTGCGACTTTCCTCTCCACGGTCGCAAGCTTTGGCGACGGCATAGAGATAGGAGCGGGATGCGTTTAGGTCAACATACATATCCGCAATTTTTCCTTGCATCAATTGAAACTCACCGATGCTCTGACCAAATTGTTTGCGCTCGTGTACATAGGGAACCACCATATCCATGCATGCTTGCATGATGCCCACCGGCCCCCCTGACAGCACTGTGCGTTCATAGTCCAGTCCGCTCATCAAGACCTTAACGCCTTCGCCTTCATTGCCCAGTATGTTCTCTGCAGGAACGGGGCAGTCTTCAAACACGAGTTCACAGGTATTAGAACCACGCATGCCTAATTTATCGAGTTTCTGGTGGCGGGAGAAACCGGGATAGTCCCGCTCAACAATAAAAGCGGTCATTCCCCATGCGCCTTTCTCAGGTTCAGTCTTCGCGTAGATGACGTAGGTATGCGCATCGGGCCCGTTGGTGATCCACATTTTGTTGCCGTTGAGGATAAAATTCTCACCCTCTCTGCGGGCGTGCAGTTTCATGCTCACCACATCTGAGCCAGCATTGGGTTCTGACATGGCCAGTGCGCCAATGTGTTCGCCGCTGCACAGTTTGGGCAGGTATTTTTGTTTCTGTTCGTGAGAGCCGTTTTTTGCAATTTGATTTAGGCAGAGGTTGGAGTGAGCGCCGTAGGAAAGCCCGACCGACGCTGAGGCGCGGGAGATCTCTTCCATCGCTACCACGTGGGCCAGATATCCCATGTCTGTACCGCCATACTCTTCGGGAACGGTCATGCCAAGCAGCCCCATATCACCAAACTTGCGCCACATATCCATAGGGAATTCATTGTTTTGGTCAATCTCGGCAGCTCTTGGAGCCAGTTCGGCCTGGGCAAATTGGTAGACCGAATCGCGGAGCATGTCGATGTCCTGGCCGAGGTCAAAGTTCAATGTGGGGTAGGAAGTATTCATAGGGGGCTCTCAATCGGTAATGTTTGGGTCTGTTGTTAATCAAATTAGTGTTAATCAAATTGCTTCAGTGACTCATTGCAACGCTCTTCCGATGCCTGTAAGTCTAGCAACATCAGTTCAATGTCCATTCTTTGTTGTTCTAACAAGGCTCTGCGTTCATGAATTTTGCTGATGAGCTTGTTCAGCTGCTCCCGGTTGTCGCTACTGGGTTTGTAGAGCTCAATGATTTCGCGGCTCTCATCCAATGTGAAACCTAGGCGCTTGCCTCTCAAAATTAGTTTGAGGGTTGTGCGATCTGCCGGGGAATAGATTCTTGCCTGGCCATTTCTCTGAGGGTGAAGCAGATCTTTGTCTTCGTAGAACCGAATCGTTCGGGTCGTGATGTCGAATTCTCGCGACAGTTCAGAGATTGTGAAAGTGGTAGGCATGGCTGCGTCCTTTATGGGTGGAAGAACTGTAGCAGAGGTTTACGTTAACGTAAAGGTAAGCCTGTATCTGTTCATGAAAGGTTCAGTTTGGCTTAGGTCTAATAGGGGGTATGAGGCTTAGTTTAGCCGCTTGCTGCCAAGGTGGATTGATTTGATGAACAGATATGTGTGGAGTGTGTTGGTTTTTTGGCTGAGTGCTGTGTCTATCGCGCCCGTAGCGGCGCAAACAGAGGACTCGGGTATTTTTAGCGACGCAGAACTGGAGCAGGTCTTGGCACCCATTGCCTTGTATCCAGACAGTTTATTGACCCATATCTTAATTGCGGCAAGTTATCCCCTGGAAGTTATCCAGGCTAGCCGTTGGGCCGATGAGCATCCCGGCTTAGAGGCGGGGGAGGCGCTTGAGGGGGTGGAAGATCAAGCTTGGGACCCTAGTGTAAAGGCCTTGGTGCCTTTTCCCGGAGTGCTTGAACGCATGAATGATGACCTGGACTGGATGCAGACGCTCGGGGAGGCCTTTATTCAAAATGAAGAGCGACTACTGGCTGCGATCCAGTCATTGCGGCACAAAGCCGAGATGGAGGGTCACTTGGATGAGATGGAAAATTTGGAGATCAGTCACGATGACAACAGCATTGTGATTGAGCCACGCCGGCGAGAAGTGATTTATGTGCCCTATTACGATACACGTGTTGTCTATGGACACTGGGACTGGGCACATCATCCGCCGGTATACTGGGACTGGAGTTGGCACCGGGGTCACCATCACGTAGGGCATCACTACAACTACTCTCACAACGCTTTGTTTTCCTGGCATCACGGCGTGCATGTGTCCTCCCACATTTTTTTCAGTGCCTTCCACTGGAGCAATCATCATGTCGTCGTATTAAATCGCCGCCACCATGGCTATCGCCACTACAACCATCGCCGTCACATTGTTAGGGACCGTTATGCTGAGCGCTGGCATCACAATCCGGTTCACCGGCGCGGACTGGCTTATCGCAGTTATGAAACTCGAAAGCGGGCACAGCGATATGCATACCATTCGCCTAGAACACAGGTTGGTGGAAGCCGGGTGAGGCATGAACCTCGAAGAGATTATCCGGGTGTGCGTAAAACCATTAACCGGCAGGAAAGGATAGATAAGCAGGCGCGATTGACGCGGCGCTTAGAATCCGGTCGCTCGAACCGTAAAAATGGACCTGCGGCGAGAGAGCGATCTGAAAAGCATGCTCTCGCCTCCTCTGGCCACCGCAGGCAAACACCGTCGCGCTCAATTGATAGTCGTAAACAAAGAGTTGAACCTGTCGCCCGTGAAAAAAGGCAGCATAGAAGTGCCTCTGTAAGTAATACTACGTCAAGGCAAATACACACCCGAAGCGCAAAGAGGGAGCTAAAGCCGCAGCGACCTGATAAATCCCTTGCCCGTCATTCTTCGAATCGAAAAACGCAGTCACCAACTCACTCCCGTCGAGAGCAATCCCGGCCGGTAAACAAAACGCCTCGAGCGGCGAAGCCAGTGAAACAGAGCCGGCGGTCTGAAGTAAAGTTCTCTGCCACTACAAGGCATCGTGACAGAAAGTGACTGAAGTTGCCTTACCGGCCTGCTAAACGTTAGGATGATGCCCTGAAATTCCAGCGTTAAAACGAGTCGTGAAGGAGAGCAAGAATGAGTACAACAGTCGACGGGCCGGACGGAAAACCTCGTTGTCGGTGGTGTAGCGCTGCCCCAGAGTTTTTTGAATATCACGATAAGGAATGGGGTTTTCCGGTGAGTGATGACATTCGTCTGTTTGAAAAACTCTGTCTTGAAAGTTTTCAGTCCGGTTTGAGTTGGCGGACTATTTTGGCAAAACGAGAAAACTTCCGTAAGGCTTTTCGTGGTTTTGACTTTAATAAAGTCGCCCGTTTCACAGAGCGCGATGTCAATCGTTTATTAAAAGACGAAGGTATCGTGCGGCATCGAGGCAAGATCGAGGCGGTGATCAATAACGCGCGCTGCACCCGGGAAATGGTCAAGCAGGAAGGATCGCTGGCGGCATTTGTCTGGACCTATGAGCCCGATGCAAAACAGTTGGCCGAACCTCAAACGGCGTCTACCTCGGAAGTCTCTATTGCTTTGTCTAAAGAGTTGAAAAAACGCGGTTGGAAATTTGTGGGTCCAACCACGGTATATGCCTTTATGCAGGCCATGGGATTGATTAACGATCACGCAAACGAATGTATTATGCGGGCTAAAGCAAAAAAGGCACGCAAACTTTTCAAGCGGCCAGCTTAATTAGCTTTTGAGTTCAAACGCCGGTCAGTTGTAATACTTGTTTGTTGATGAGTTCGCTGTAGGGTGTCGCGATTTGTACCAGGCGCGCATCCACGGTGCGCTCATCTTCGGCAACTTCAATGCGAGCCTGTAACTCTTCGTTTAGAAGAGAGGGGTAGATAAGCACTTGCAGGGGAATGGCTTCGCGGCAGTGTTGTTGTTCATAATCGGCCACTAGATTGGCCTCTTCGGTAAAGGGTGAGACCTGCGCGCCCAGCTTCAGTGTCGGGCCGGTCTGTTGAACGGTGAGTGTCAACAATAATTGTGCGCTGCACAAGGCACTAAATGCTGCTTCCGCCAAGCTTTCCCCTTTGTAAATTAACTCCACCTCGTCCGCCTTGCTGGGGAGGCGGTCGGCGCTGTAAAGCTTTATGACATTGTTGAGTTGTTGCTCAAATTTTTCCAGAATGTCATTGAAACTGCTTTTGTTAAGCTGACTGCCGAGAATCTCCAAATTATGAATCTTCAGGTTAAGTGATACGCTGTATTGTGGGGGTGGGCTCATTGATTTGATGGCAATGCTGCGGACTTGATCTGCGGCTTGGCTGGGTTCAACAATGGGCACAACGTCGTTGTAGAGGTCTTCCTCCTCCTCTTCTGAGTCTGCAGCGCTACGATTTCTCCAGCGGTCACCTGCAATCGCCATTAAACAAAGCACAATAGTGAGGGCAACACCGCTCCAGAGAAACTGTTGCAGCAATTCCTGACGGGCCTGTTGTTGTCCCTCTAGCGATAGTGTGACGGTGACATACCCTGCGATACTGTCTTGTACTGAAATCTCTGAGGTGTAACTGCGTCGCAATTTGCCGGATACGGGACTTTGAGAGGGAGAGTGCCCACCCTGCACCAGTAGCCGGTTTTCGACATTATGGATAGTGGCGCCAATGACGTTTCCGTTATTGGCAACATCGGCCAGCAGGACTTGCAAACTCACCAGGTCGTGATTGAGCGTGGCATCCACTGCTTGTCTGGCTGCTAAATTGGCAAGTGCCTGGCCATATTGGCGGCTATAAACGTCTTGTTTTTGGAGGTCGTGCTGGTGAAACAGTACTGCACAGCTTAAAATGGCGGCGCTAAGGGCAGCCGCGAGTAAAAGGCTGAGAACCTGTGAGGACGGTAGTGCGGCGATTTGTCTGCGTAGCGGCATTGCATTCACTGTAACGATCGGCTGATCAGGCATTCTAGCTGAAACCCTCAAGATTGGTATCCCCCTTGGGTTGATATCGCCGAATTGGAATTAATTAGAGCATATGAATGTGAAAGAAATAGTGTTAATCAATATTGGTGGGCCGGATAAGCCGGGTGTCACCTCTGCAGTAACCTCTATTCTCGCTCAGTACAAGGCGAATATTCTCGATATAGGTCAGGCGGTTATTCACGATTCATTGACCTTGGGTATATTGGTCGAAATTCCTGTGGCGCTAGAGTCTTCCCCTGCCTTAAAGGATATCCTGTTTCGCGTTCACGAATTTGGTATGCAGGTTAAATTCCAACCGATCGATGAGGGAGATTACCATCAATGGGTAGCGCAGCAGGGTAAAGCGCGGCATATTGTGACCTTGCTCAGTCGCGCGATTACTGCGACCCAGATTTCAGAGGTGACCGCCGTGGCCGCTCGCCACGGCTTGAACATCGACAAAATCACACGCCTTTCCGGGCGAATTCCGCTGGATGATTTTGCCAAACAAACCAAGGCCTGTGTGGAGTTTTCGGCACGCGGCGAGGCGACAAACCTGCAGGCGTTGCACTCTGATTTCATGGAGCTCTCCCGCCGCCTTGATGTTGATATCGCCTGTCAGGAAGACAATTTGTATCGCAGAAACCGGCGTCTGGTTTGTTTTGATATGGATTCAACCCTAATCGAAGCAGAAGTCATTGATGAGTTGGCCAAAGCAGCCGGAGTGGGTGATCAGGTTGTAGAGATAACTGAAGCCGCAATGCGTGGTGAGCTGGACTTCAAGGAAAGCTTTGTTAAACGAATGGCTTTGCTAGAAGGGCTGGAAGAATCGGTATTGGAGACTGTAGCAAAAAACCTGCCTGTGACCGAAGGTGCCGAGCGTCTGATCAGCACCTTGAAAATGCTTGGCTACAAAACGGCTATTCTGTCTGGTGGCTTCAACTATTTTGGGCGTTATTTGCAAGACAAGCTTGGTATTGATTATGTATACGCCAATGATCTGGACATTGAAAATGGCAAAGTCACCGGCAAGGTGACAGGCGTAGTGGTTGACGGCAATCGCAAAGCCGAGTTGCTGCGTGAATTGGCTGAAAAAGAAGGCGTCGCATTAGAGCAGGTGATTGCGGTAGGTGATGGCGCCAATGATTTACCCATGCTGAGTATTGCGGGCCTGGGGATTGCCTTTCGGGCAAAACCCCTTGTTCAGGCCTCTGCAAAACAAGCCATTTCAACTTTGGGCCTGGATGCCATTTTGTATTTGATTGGTTTCAGAGACCGCGACGAGCAGGACGTGTAATTAACTGTCCATGCCAAAGTCATAGTCCATTGATGTCGCGGGTGCTTGCAGGTAGTGCCCTTGAATGTAGTGAACGCCGGCCTGCCAGAGTGTTGAGAGCACGCTGGCATTTTCTACAAAGGGCACAATCGTCACCTTGCCCTGTTGGTGGAGTTCCTTAACTAAATTAGACAGGGTCTCGGGGGATTCATCGTTATTTTGTATGTCCAGCGTAAAGGAGCCGTCTACCTTGATATAGCTTGCTGGCACGTGTTTCAGGGCGCTGAAAGGGTTTAGCGAACAGCCAAAATGACTAATCGATAGGCCGCTGCCCAGAGCTTGCAAACCCTCCCCGAAATCTTTTGCGGCATTCATCTGTTCGGTGGCGTCGATCTCGGTTATTTGGAACAGTGCGGCGTTACCGGAAAGTTCAGCCGCCTTAAAAGCCACACCTAGCCAGGGTAAAAATTCCGGATCAGAAAGCGAATGTGCACTGATGTTGATAATTAGCCGAGTATGATTGCCCTTGGCTCTGTGTTCGGCAAGCACCTTGATGGATTCAAGAACCACCCAGCGGTCGATCTTGCCCAGTACTTCATTTTGATCGGCGATTTTGAGAAAGCTGTTTGGCTCTACCTGTTCGCCTTGATCGTCAAGCATGCGAATAAGAACCTCGTAGTGCTCTTCGTCAGAACCCCTCAGGCTGATAATGGGCTGAAATAAAAGCTTGAAGCGATTATCGTCCAGTGCAGTCTGAACCAGCAAGTCGATGTCTCTGTCGTCCTCAGATGATTCTACAATTGGGGCAACATACAGTTTTGCAGTGTTGCCCTCGGCCCCAATATTTTCGATGGCTGAAAGGGCCTGGTCGATGACAGAGTGGGCGTCGGTGGTGTTTTCATTGATGGGGGCAATGCCGATGCTGGCGGTTACCTGTGTGGTTTTTCCGTTGGCATCGATAATGTTTTGCTCGATCGATGAGCACAGTTCGAGGGCGGATTTCAGTGCCTGATCAGAGGTGCAGTTCTTGCGTAAAACAACAAATCCGTCATCGGCGA
>CAJWCA010000104.1 GCA_913020395.1 uncultured Cellvibrionales bacterium
ACCGAAGCGGGTGAAATCTGGCATTTAATGGACACCCGTGTAGGCTTGTCGCCGGTGATGGTTAACCGGAGTCAGCTCGGTCGTATTGAACTGGATGAATATACGCATTTAATCCTGGTTGATGGAAACTATAAATCATTCTCAAAAGATGAAGAGGCCCGTATTAAGTCTTGGGTGACGGGTGGAGGTATTCTGGTCGCGCAAAAAGGGGCTGCGGTATGGGCTCAACGTTTTGTAGAAGAAGAGGCTGAGGAAGAGGGCGCTGACAAAGAAGGTAGCGATAAAGAGGATTCCGCTGAGGCTGAATTGGTGCGTAAAGCCTACGCCGACTTTGAAAAGGACCATGCGAGGAATGTGATTGGCGGGGCAATCGTTGAGGTGGAGTTGGATTTGACCCACCCCCTGGCCTATGGTTTTCAGAGAAAACAATTGCCGCTATTTCGCAATGGCACACATGTGTTATCCGAGGCCGGGGCTCCCTACAGTTCGGTTGCCTTGTATAGCGCCTCGCCGAAGCTAAGCGGTTTTATTGGAGATAAGCGCCTCGACGCTTTTGCCGGTCAAGGCGCTGTGCTGGCGGATCGTGTGGGTGGGGGGCTGGTTATTCGCATTGCCGACAACCCTTCATTCAGGAGCTATTGGCGGGGGGCTCAACGCCTTCTAACCAATGCCTTGTACCTTGGCCAGATTGTCGACAAAAGTGAATTGAGTGATTAGCGCTGGCGGCCTAATCACTCTGGCCGTTAACCGGCCATGCGCTTTTTGTATTTGCGCACAATGACATTAAATTCTTCCGCGGCGGCCTGCATTTCCTCTACCATGAGGTTGTAGGAGCCGTCGTCGGCTTCGACACATTTCAAATACGCCTCAGCCATTGCGATAAAGGACTTAATTTCATTTTTTGCCTTGACCATTTGGGCGGTGACCGCGGTATCGGGGTCTGGCAAAACCGGTGGAGCGGGTTTGTCGCAGGCAACGGCCACACAGGGGCTGAGCAGTGAGGCAAAAATTAAGGCTTTGATCTTCAAGGTAATTCTCCTGATTGTACAAATAATGGTCTTCACATGATGGGTGTCGAGTCAGTTCTTCCTGAAGAACCGACTGAATACGACCGCTCTACACTGGAGTGTAAGCCCCTTCACTGTTGAGTTTAGTCAACATTGCGCCAGACGGCAGGTTTTATAGCGGTAATTTAATAATAAATCGAGTGCCAACCCCCGGTTCTGATTCCAGTTCGATACTGCCGGCGTGGTGTTCGGTAATGATGAAATAGCTGACAGAAAGCCCTAGTCCGGTGCCTTCCCCGACGTCTTTAGTGGTAAAGAAGGGTTCGAAAATGTGCCGGCTGGTCGACAGGTCCATTCCCGCGCCATTGTCTTCGATTTCGATGCAGATCGATTGGTCGACTTTTCGGGTTCGCAAAGTAATTCTGGGTTGATCAGGTGGTGTAAATTCTTTGTGTTCAAACGATTGGTTGGCATTGCGTAACAGATTCAATATCACCTGCTGAATTTCCGGGGCGCTGCACGATATAAACGGGAGGTCGGGCGCAAACTCCTTAACGACGTTTAACCCTTTGTTTTTGTTGTCTTTGTTTTGGTCAAAGGGCTTAAACTCCAGCGTGTCATAAGCCAGTGCCAGGCTGTGATCCAAGAGCTCACCCATGTTGACGTGAGTGCGTTTACGGGTGCTGCCCCTGGAAAACTCTAGCATATTGGTGACAATAGTAGCGGCCCTTTCCCCGGCGTCCCGAATAGAGTCAATAAAACTAAACAGGTCTCGCTCGCTCATATAACGCCTGAGCTGCTCAATACTTATGCCGATCTCATTGGCCGCTTTGTGGTTGGGTTCCAGATCAACGGATACGCGGCGTTCGATATTTTGAACGCTATTAATAATGGCACTGAGCGGATTGTTAATTTCGTGGGCCATGCCGGCGGCCATTTCCCCAAGAGACATCATTTTTTCGTTTTGAATCATCATGTTCTCAAGGCGAACACGCAGAGTGACATCGTCAATGCGAATGACAGCGCCGGTAATCTCACTGGAAAACAAGGGGTAAATGGCCAGATCGGAATAAGTGGCCTGGTTGCCATTACCTTGTTGAAGGTTTTCTTTGGACAGCGGCAGCTCATTGTCGATCGAATTCTCTATTTCCTTGAGGTCAATAGCCGGCGTTTTAAAGACCTTGCTAAGGGACTGCCCGAGTGCATCGCGCGCCTTGATCCCCGTTGAATATTCTGCGGCCGTGTTCCAGTGAGTCACTGTTCCTCGACGTGTCACGCCAATAAGAATGGAGGGCATTGAATTAATGATGCTGTGTAAATAGTCCTGGGTTTCCCGCAGCAGCTCTTCCGTGATTTCGTGTTTAGCAATTTCGTCGTAGAGCTGATTGTTGATGGTGCGCAGTTTATTGGTGCGATCGACAATGCGTTGCTCGAGTTCCCGCTGGGCGGTTTTCAGGTCGGCTTTGGCCCGCTTGTGATGTGAGCGGCTGCGCTGTAAACCAATAATCAACAAGGTTTGTAAAATAAGCAGGCTGGTTATGACAATCAGTAAAATGCCCTTGGATCCGTCCGATTCAGTGAGCGCATCAACTTCGGCTTGGGCAAACACATTGAGCGGAAGACTAGCGAGCAGAGGCATGAGAGAGCGGTGGGTCATTAGGCGGAGCTGATTAATCACAATTAAACCGTCTGTGGATTGAGTTAGCTTATTGTATCTGCTTGCTCCATAAGGTCCAGTCAGAGAGTCTTGATTGCCCGATTTTTGATCATAAGCGATTGATTTGCATCAATTTTCAAATAAGGCTTGACTCGCAAGGGTCCTCTCCATAAAATGCGCCTCACTTCGACGAGGGGTGGTTAGCTCAGTTGGTAGAGCGGCGCCCTTACAAGGCGTAGGTCACAGGTTCGACCCCTGTACCACCCACCACTTCTTGAACAAAGTGGTTACACTCGCTAGAGATTTTGCGGACCGGTAGTTCAGCTGGTTAGAATGCCGGCCTGTCACGCCGGAGGTCGCGGGTTCGAGTCCCGTCCGGTCCGCCATTTATCTCTTTGATTCCCTCGTCTTGTTTACAAATATTTCTCTGGTTTTGCCCTCAGTTTATATTCTCATGCCTCTTTAATACGGGCATTTATCTCAGCGCTTGCCTGTTGAGGAAGGCCATCGGTAATCTCGTAATAATCGGCTTTGTCGGCAACGCAAATATGTTCAGTGAGGCTCAGGCCAGATGGCTGATCCAGTGTGCCTGCAAAGATACTGATTGTGTCGCTATTGTCTCGACGCCAAAATAGGTTTCCTCCACAGTCTGAACAAAATCCACGCTCTGCAGTTTCTGAAGAGCGATACCACTTCAGGTGGCCGGCGTCGCTCAGCTGCAGATCAGTTCGATAGGCCGCTGTCGCAGCCACATAGTGTCCCGAAGTTTTCTGGCATTGCGTGCAATGACAAGCAACCACCGGCCGTAGCAAGCCCTTAACGCTGTAACGCACAGCTTTGCATAAACAGCCGCCTGAGTGCGTTTGAATTTGAGTGTTCACGATGTCTGCCTCCGAGGGGTGAGTGCTTGAATTTAAACGATTATTAATTTAGCCAGCTCCTCATAGGGAGGCAGATCTTTATCGAGCGATTTCCCCGTTGCGCCATGATAGGCTAAACCGCTTAACACTTTTTTGAAAACAGCTCTCATTACCGGACGCATGACAAGAAGTCCCATTAACCAACCCAGAATTCCTGCCTTAACCACAAAGTCCGATGACATGTAAATTTCACTGCTGTTTGCATCAATTGCTTTCACCCGCATTTCAGCATGCATGCTTTTCAGAGGCAGCGAGAACTCGGAAAGTGTCATTTTAAAACCCTGGTCCTGTTGGAAATCAATAATTTCTTCAACCAAGCTTGAACCATCGCTAAATGTACATCGTCGTTTTGCCCCTACTCCTGAGCGTATATCACTGATGATAGGGGATGATTGGATGGTTGTTGCAAACCTCTCCACACTGCTGAAGTCTTCAAGTACTTGCCAGATTTTTTCTGCGGGTACTTTAACTTTCATGGTTCTTTCAACGTGATGTGTCATTAATTTCTACCTCGTTTATACAAATAATTCTTAATGGTGATATCGTTCTGTCGATTGCATACCTAACTGGTTTTCAATCGATGAATAATAGTCTCAATTGAACTTGTCAGGTCCTTTTCAAAATAGGGTTTCAGTGCCTGAAACTCATCTTCTTCTTGTTTAAGTTTTTGCAGGCGTTTACAGCAGCCTTCAAACCAATCGCCAAATAGATCCACAAAAACGTTCAAAAAGATTTCTTCTTTGGAGCTAAAGTACCGATACATGTTCGATTTGGTAAATTCGGCTTCAAAAGCAATGCCTTTGAAAATCAGGATTTGAGCAAATTACCAAATCCCATCATCGTTTGAGTAAACGCCTCCATACTCGGTCGAAGTGAATCTTTTCGCCAAATCAGCCCAGTCGTCGAACGCCGCCATTCCGGGGGCAATGTGTGTACTTTCAATCCCGCCATATAAGGATAAATATCCACAACCCCCCTGGGCACAATGCCAACCCCCATGCCTGCTGTCACGCAGCTAAGCATTGCGTGATAGGAGTTAACTTCGATGACTTTGGCCACTGCCTGTCCCTGTTTGATCCACTCGGTTAAACGTCTGCGATACATACACTGTGGCGTAAAGCCCAATAGCGTAGGTTCCGTACCCAGATCCGAAGGGTGGCTAATTTCCCTGTGCTCTGTGTCGGAAACCAGCACCAGCTCCTCCTCAAACACGGCTTGAATAGACAATCGACTGTCTTTGTCGGGGTCTGACACCAATGCGATATCCAGCTCTCCCGACAGTACTTTTTCTATGAGAGTGCCGGTGGGGTTGGATTTCACGATTAGTTCAACCTCGGGGTAGTCTTGGTGAAAAGCCATCAGGGGTTCAACAAGACGAGTGGCCGCGGCCATTTCAATGCAGCCTATGCGCAACACACCGGCAGGCCGGGTGGACAGGAATTGGTCTTTCGCCTCCTGGGCCAGTTGCAGTATCTGATTGGCATAAGTCAGTAGTTGTTCTCCGGAAGGAGAAATTTTGAGGCGTTTATTCTCTCGTATGAAAAGTGTCTGATCCAGCGACTGCTCTAGCTTCTGAATGCGGGAGGTCACATTTGACGGTACACGGTGCAGTATTTTTGCGGCATGGGTTATACCGCCTGATTCTGCCACTGTCTTGAATACATGGAGGTCGACGAGTTCCATTTTTATTCTCTGTTTGCGAATTAATAATTCTTAATTATTCATTATTAATGAATGATAATGCAAGTTATTCTAGATCCTGTTGAGTCCCGCTAATTTGAGTGGGCGTAAATAGGGGGCTAAGAAGAGTGAGTTTTATAGACAAAAAAGGGTATCTCTATGGGATGGCGGCCGTTGTCATTTGGTCGGGGTTTATTCTGGTGTCCCGTCTAGGGGGGATAAGCCCTCTGTCTCATTACGACGTTATCGCGATTCGTTATGTCAGTTGCGCGGCCATTTTATTGCCCCTCTGGTGGTTCAAATTCCCTTTTAAGCTGCTGGACATTCGTTTTATCACTGCTGGTATCGTTGGAGGTTTAGCTTACGCTTTATTTGCTTTCAAGGGCTTTGAATTGGCCCCAGCCTCCCATGCTGCGCTGTTATTACCGGGCTTGATGCCTTTTTTCATCATTATCTTGAGTGCTTTTTTTGCAGGAGAGCACATTCGCCCGGAAAGATGGATCGGTGTTGTAGTGATTAGCATGGGTGTGGGTAGCTTACTGTGGGGCAAGATCAGCAATGGTGCTTCGTTCTCGACTGGACATTGGAATTTAATGGCGGCCGCGTTGTGCTGGGGGGTATTCTCTGTGCTGATAAAACGCTGGAATATTACTCCATGGCAGGCAACAGTCAGTCTCGCTCTGGTGACCTGTGCGTTGTATTTGCCCGTATATCTGCTGTTTCTGCCCTCCAACATCGATTTTTCGATCCTCTCGACACTTTCCGCTCTCGCGGACGATATTCTGATACAAGTGTTTTATCAGGGCGTAATGGCCACCATAGTGCAAATGTTGTTTTACGTGAAAGCCGTGACCTTGTTGGGGCCCTCACGAATGGGAACATTAATGGCACTCGTGCCCCTGATCGCGGGTTTTTCAGGCGTGCTGCTGTTCGAAGAAGTGCTGGATATCGGGCTTGCCATGGGGCTAATCCTGGTCTGCGCCGGTGCCGCGTTCGCCCATACACAATTCTTTAAAATCAAACGGAGTGTTCCATGCCCTACATAAACATTAAGGTCACCGACGAAGGTGTTAGCGCGAAACAAAAACAGGCCCTCATTGAAGGGGCTACTCAACTGTTGGTTGATGTGCTGGGTAAAAATCCGGCCACAACGGTGGTCGTGATTGATGAAGTTAATACCGATAATTGGGGAATAGGAGGGCAGGTTGTGACCGAGTTGAGGTCGCGAGTCGCAAACGAATAAAGCTGAGCATGAACTTTGCCCGTGAAGCCCTCTAAAGCGAGAATACAGGCGGCTCTCGGCTGATTTTTGACGAATAGATCACACCTTTTTTCCGAGACTGGTTCATACTGTAGCTAAGCAGCCTCTAAGATGAGGCGAAAGTATAAATCAGGTGCGGCGATGTTATACGACAGCACAGATCAAGCAGAGGCCATTTTATTTTTCCAGGACGCCACCGTCGTTCGGGAGATGCTGTACTCGGAGTTCGAGGCGGTACTGGATGGCTTTGTTCCCGTGCCCGATTTCGGAGGGCAAGAGCTGAACGCGGTCTATGTTAAAATTGACTCCGGGTTCAAGGTGCGCGCGGCTGTATTCTTCATTGTTAACTTTTCAACAGATGGCTTTGCAGACAAACGCTGGAACATTCCCGTTCAGCAATTGGCTGAAACTGCCGCAAACGGCCCCGATCTGGGCGCAGGTCCCATCCGTTTGGCCTGCCGCAGTCAGTGCAATGTGGCCTGGCATCAGGAAAACCTCTGGGATCCGGCCATGGCCCCGGGAGAAAATCATTTTCTGGGATTGCGAAAAGCGATCAAAAACAATCGGCTAGGTTTGGTTTTTAAAGCGAGTGAGGCTGCGGACAGCAGCGCGTCAGAGCCGGCGAGCGTTGAGCTGACCTCTGCGGTGAGAGAGCAGCAGTTCAGAGACCATATCGCCCGGATGTTGAAAGAGCAGCGCCTGCGTATTTCAACGGTCAACAACAAACACGAGCTCAAATTGCAAACCTTGCAGATTGAGCACCAGCAACGCCTGCACAACTTCAAACAACAACTGCTTGAGAGTCAGCAGAACCTGGCGAGCAGTGAGCAGCGAAATCAATCATTGAAGCAAACCATAGATGGTCAGGCACAGAAGATTGAAGGGGTGCGTGAGTATTTCGAACACAAGTTGGCGGATGCCCAGAGTGATGAGGCGTCTCAGCTGGAAGCGATGGAGGCCAACTTTGAATTAGAGCTGGAAGCCAAAATTGAAGCGGCGAGCACTGAATTAAAAGACCAGCTACAAATTCGAGAGCTGGAGTTAATGTATCGTCGGGAGCAAGAGAATAGTCTCCACGAGGAAATTACGCGGCTGCAGGAAGAAAACCAGTCTATCCTGGCCAATAGTGGTGACCAGCTACTCTCCAGGCTGAGTTTATCGGGTCTGAGTTTTGTTGCTTTTTTACCGGGGGCAGGCCATATCACGGTTCCGGTAGACGATATGAGCAAGTATATGGACGATCCCCAGAGCTTTGCAGCGGACAAGTGCGGTGTGGACCTGGGTCAGTACCAGCAGTGGCACAAACATTATCAATTGCCCACCTGTCAGGCGCTCGCCAAGGGTGGCGATGTGTGTGGCGCAAGTATTTCCAGAGTAGCGACTCCTCGGGATTTCCATGCCGGAGAGAACGACCGCTGCGAGCATCATCAGGCGGACCCGCTGCCCGCGCAGGCTCGCGCGTAACAGGACGCGGTGAGTACTTATGTTAGGTACCCTTGATCAGTCTTTACTGTCCAAAGCGGCTGCTGTTCCTGTGCAGCCTTTGGACTGGCCTGCGTTGAACAAACGTGACATACAAGTCTCGCTGCGCCGGGATGATCTTATTGACAGCCAATTATCTGGCAACAAGTTTTATAAACTCCACCACAACCTGTTAGAGGCAAAGGCCACCGGACATCATACCCTGCTGAGCTTTGGTGGCGTGTGGTCTAACCACCTGCATGCCTTGGCAGCCGCCGGGAAACTCTATGGATTTAATACGGTTGGTGTGGTCCGTGGAGAAGACTGTGACAACGCCATGTTGCGAGACGCTAGAAACTGCGGCATGCAACTCAAATTCTGGACTCGAGAACAATTTCGTCAAGGTAAAAAGCTAGAGCAGCATCAGGACTTGTTTGATTCCCTGTTAGAGGATTATGGCCGCTTCTATGTGATTCCCGAGGGGGGCTCAAATCTCCTGGGTGCCAAAGGGTGTGCTGCGATCAGTATGGCCACCGAGTTGGCACTGGATGGAAACTTCACCGATATTTGTCTGGCATGCGGAACGGGTGCAAGCCTGGCGGGTGTTGCTGCAGGTCTTGGCGAGGACAAAAAAGCATGGGGCATATCGGTTTTAAAAGGCCAGGGCAAGATGGCAGATGAAGTGGGGCAGTGGGTGCGTGAACTGTGTGGCCAGGAACGCAACAACTGGCAGCTTCAAACGGGATTTCACGGCGGCGGCTATGCGAGGCTGAAACCGGACTTGCTTCATTATATGCAAGCATTTGAAGCACGAACCGGTGTTGTGCTTGACCCAGTCTATACTGCCAAATTGTGTCGCGGTGTTGAGGCCATGGCTGAAGCCGGTGTTTGGCCTGAGGGAAGCCGTTTGGTTCTAGTGCATTCAGGCGGATTACAAGGGCGCAGGGGATTTGAATCTCTGGCTTCGCATTCACACCGCCTCGCCCCAAAAGCAGATAACAACAAGGGATGAATAGCTCACATGGATAATCACACATTTAACGCGTCGGTTGCCAAAACCTTGACCCCTTTAAAGTCATTGAGTGATGCGCACTTGGCCGAATTGCTGAGCCACTGTGCCCCGGAATTTATTTTTAAAGGGACTAAGATCTTTGAGCGCGGAGCAAAGGACTTGCAGCATGTTTTTCTTTTACATGGAGAGGTCGATCTTGAAGACGAAGGCGGCGAACATCAAACGCTATCGGGGCAAACGTGTTTACATGCCTTGTCTCCACATCAGCCCAGGCACGAGAGTGCCAGGGCGATAAGTGATTGCAGTATTGTACGCATTGACAGCAAAATTCTGGAAAATCTTCTAACCTGGAGCCAGATCGCCGACTACTTATTGTTGGATATCAGCCATCAGCGGGATTTGGATGAAGATGTGCAATGGATGATGACGGTACTGCGCTCCAATTTGTTTTTTAAAGTCCCTCCCACTAATGTACAGAAAATATTCTCCCACCTGACACCTAAGGTAGTATCTAGCGGCGACGTGATTTTACGTCAGGGCGAAATTGGTGATGGCTGTTATTTCATTAAAGAAGGCAGTGCGCTTGTCAGTCAGTCGCCGGATGGGGTCAAAAAACCAGAGGTGATTGCGACGATCAGTGAAGGGCGCTGTTTTGGTGAGGATGCCTTACTTAATGAAACTGTGCGCAATGCCACGGTAACCATGTCTGAAAACGGTGTGTTGATGTGTTTGCGCAAGAGTGATTTTATTGAGCTGCTTAAGGAGCCTCTTGTTGAAACTTGTGAGCGTCAACAACTAGAAAGTGCTGACGAACCCTTTGTTTATATCGACGTTAGAACGGAGGATGAATATTCACACGGGCATCTGGATTCGGCGGTCAATATTCCCTTAAATCTATTACGTTTGAAAATTCGTCTGTTGGATACCCAGCAAGCCTACGTTTTGTATTGTGATTCCGGCCGTCGGAGCAGGGCGGCGACCTGGTTGCTGTCTCAGCAGGGGTTTAATGTGAGAGCGCTTGATGGAGGGCTTCAGGGCGCGGGTAAGGGTGGCGTGCAACATCTGTATCAGCTTTGCCAGCAGGATTATGTTTTACGCAGTGGCATTGCCGTGGCAGGCCAGTAGTCAGGTACGACAAAATAGCGTTCCTGTTCGTGCCAATAGCCCGGCTCAGCGGTCGTGGGCTCAGGTTCTTTAACTAATTGACTCAGTAGTATGGGGCGGTGGGTCAAGCGGGGGTTGTGCTTGAGTCTGGCTTTTTTTAAAGCATGGATGCGGCTGTTGTCGATGGCATTTTGCTCGGAAAAATAGGTCTTCAGTGTTTCTTTCATCAGCGCGGCATCCTGCAGCGATGTTTCTCCTTCCTTTATTTTAGCTAACGTCAACCACAAACGTTTATCTAACACGCACCATTGGTCTTTGTCGCTGGCGGTTTGCTCGAGTAGTGAAATTGCACGCGAAAAAGTTATCCAGCGACCGCGATTGTGATCCTGGTGTACATCGTCCGGGGTCGGGCAGGTATCCCGCTCGGGGTAAAAAAGATAACCGGGCATCAGTAGGCATTTGGAAACATTGGGCACCTTCATCTTAGTTAACACTTCCTGTCCTTCCGGCCAGTCAGCAAGCACTAATTGATGGTCTAGCAGTCGGCCTACCTTTTTGTCGAGACGGTCGTTGGCGTTGGGGCCAATCCAGAAATTCGTTTGATTGTGCTGTGGTGCTGTGCCGGTGCCCAGGTAGAATTTAACCGCGGTCTCAATGTGCAGAAACTGTTGTTGGTGTTGCACGATAAAATCAAATTCTCCGAGGGTCTTTTTTTCGCTTGCCCCCAAAATTCGATTTACCTGTAGATTCTGCGCAATCAATGTAAACCCTGGGTAGTTACTAAAAAAGTAAGCGCATAAACTCTCGAAATAAATGCCCAGTCGTGGGCTTTTGGCGGTGCTCAAGTGCGCCTCTAGTGCGTCGGGGTTTTCATCAATGCCGCGCAACCAATCTGCCAATGGTTCCCGCCCCAGGTCTCGCAGAGGCCAAAGCACTCGAATGTTGCTGTCGGCCGGCAGCGTGATCAACGGGGGGCTAAACAACATCCAGGCCAAATCCCGTACGGTCTGGTTTTTCAATTTTAGTGCATTCATGGGGCCAGATTAACACGGGTCTTTGATTGAATAATCGTCTTTTGTTTGCATTCTGGCTGAAAAGTATCGTTATAATGGCAAATATCCAATAAATGATGCGGACATGGAATGGCTGAATTCAACACCATAGGGCTTATCGGACGGCTGGGCAGCGAACGGGCTGTGTATTCGATGAAGCGCCTGATCAAATATTTGCAGAGCGAAGGCCTCACAGTCACTCTGGAAGAAGAGACTGCCAGTGTCCTGCCTAATCACGAATTGCATGTGTGCAATAACGATGAGATTGGTCGTAGCTGCGACCTGGTGATTGTGGTGGGCGGTGACGGAAGCTTACTCGGCGCAGCCCGGGCGCTGGCTAAACACGACGTGCCTCTACTCGGCGTCAACCGGGGGCGATTGGGTTTTTTAACCGACATTACACCAGAGGAAATTGAGGCCAAGGTCGGCGAAGTGTTAGCGGGCAAGTATATGATGGAGTCCCGCTTTTTGCTGGACATGTTGGTTTTTCGAAACGGCGAAGCGAAAGAGGGCGGAGACGCACTGAATGATGTCGTGATTCACCCCGGCAAATTTATTCGCATGATTGAATTCGAGCTGTATATCGACGGCCAGTTTGTCTACAGTCAGCGCTCTGACGGCATGATTGTTTCAACACCCACCGGCTCTACGGCCTATGCCTTGAGCGGAGGTGGTCCCATTATGCACCCCAAGCTCGACGCCATCGTGCTGGTCCCTCTCAACCCGCACACTCTCAGCAGTCGGCCTATCGTTGTGGACGGCTCCAGCGAAATTAAAATCAAAATTGGTGAGCACAATTCCGCCTACCCTCACGTGACCTGCGATGGGCAAACTCATCTGGTTACCCAGCCTGGCGACGAGGTGCATATTCGCAAACAGCCCGGCAGATTGCAGTTGATACACCCGTTGAATCACAATTTTTATGAAATTTGTCGGTCCAAATTGGGGTGGGGCAGTCATCTCGTTGACTAGTGGATACGACATAATAGGAGACATTCACGGCTGTGCCGATACGCTGGTGCTTCTTTTGGAGAGGATGGATTACCAAAAGATCAAAGGTGTTTATCAGCATAAAACCCGTAAGGTCATCTTTTTGGGGGACGTTGTCGATCGTGGTCCCCATATCCGTGAAGCCCTGCACATTGTGCGAGATATGGTTGACGGCGGTCACGCCGAAATTGTCATGGGTAACCATGAATACAATGCCATCACCTATTGTACGCCGGGCAGACCGGGCGACGGCAGGGAGTTTCTTCGCCGGCACGATGCCCGGCACACTCGCCAAATTGCAGAGACCCTGGAGCAATTTGCCCACCATCCGCAGGAGTGGCAGGAGTTTCTTGGCTGGTTTCAAGACCTGCCTTTGTTTATCGAAAAACCGGGGTTCCGGGTGGTGCACGCTTGCTGGGACGATGCCTTAATTTCCCAATATAAAAAGGAATATGGCAAAAACACCGTTGATCGTGATTTCATTTATGACTCGGTGGAGAAACAATCCTTTGCGGGCCAGTTTCTGGATCGTCTGACACGTGGCATCGATATGCCCCTGGCCAACGGCCGAAGCATGACAAGTAGGGACGGTTACACACGCCAAGTGTTTCGTACTCGATTTTGGGGTTTAGAAGCCAATTGTTACCGTGAGCTAGCCTTTCAGCCAGACCCTTTGCCAGAAGATATAGCCGCTCTTCAAATCAGTGAAGAAAATAGAAAACGACTCTGTCACTACGGGCCCGATGAGCTGCCGTTATTTATAGGGCATTATTGGTTAAATGATTCGCCGGCACCGCTGGCGCCAAACGTTGCGTGTTTAGACTACAGTGCCGTCAAGTACGGTCGGCTGGCAGCCTATCGCATGGATGGTGAGCGGCAGCTCTCAAAAAACAAATATGTGTGGGTCTATGTCGATCGTGAGCAGTAGACCCCGGTGCTCTCAGCGTTGTCGCAGTTTTTGGTTTATTAAAAGTAGGGTTCAGACCTAGTGTATTTGGAATTTGAATTATGAGTTGGCTGAGAGCGGCGAGTGTTTCATTGGATGTCGACCTGGCCAATATGAGTGCCTATCTCTATCAGCAAGGCATAGCCCACCGAATTACCGAGGAGCAAGGCTCTCAGGTTATTTGGGTTCAACAGGCGGCGACCATTGAGGCTGTGCAGGACCTGGTGAACCGCATTGCCCGGGGTGAACTGCAAATTGATGTGCAACAAAGACAAGCCGAGCCAGGTGAGACCCCGGCGGTGCCCTCATGGTTTGCAGGGCTTAGCCTCTTTCCGGTGACCCTGTTCCTGATGGCGCTCAGTATTCTAGGGGCGGCGCTGGTTGAGTGGGACTACAGTTTTTCTATTGTGCATTGGTTGACCTTTCAGGACGTTTCTATCGTGGACCGGCGACCCCAATTGGGCGACCTGGCGCTGACGCTTTCAAGCGGGGAATACTGGCGACTGATTACACCCATTTTCCTGCATTTCGGTCTCTTTCACATCCTGTTTAATGGGCTCTGGCTGTGGGAGTTTGGTCGGCGTCTGGAGGTGTTCATGGGGGGGCGTCAATTCATAGGGATGGTTTTGATTGTGGGGCTGATCTCTAATATGGCGCAATACGCCTGGCAGGGGCCTTCCCTTTTTGGCGGTATGTCTGGGGTGCTCTACGGGTTACTTGGATTTCTGTGGATTCGGCAGAGG
>CAJWCA010000105.1 GCA_913020395.1 uncultured Cellvibrionales bacterium
AAAGCCATCGACCTGGGTGTTAGCGGGTTCATTCACAAAAGTTCCAGCTTCGATGTCATGCATGAAGCGATTCAAAAGATCCTGAACGGCGGCATCTACCGGCTGGAGTCCCTGTCATCTGCAACAAACCCAGCAGCCGAACCCGATCCAGACTTTGAGCAACCTCAGAATAGAGAAGCGCTCATCAACAGCCTGACTAAACGTCAACTCGAGATACTGGCTTGTCTGGCAAAAGGGCAGAGCAACAAAGAAATTGCGACCGCCCTGTTCATTTCTGAGAATACGGTAAAAACCCATTTAAAAGCGGTGTTATCGGAACTGGGCTGCAACAACCGTACTGAGGCGGGCGTGTTAGCCGAAAAACTGGGCATATTGGTTTCAAAATGACGGCTTCTGAATGACTAGTTTAATCCGTCGCCTTCTCACATTCTCCCGGAGTGCACACGGACGACCCGTGTTTGCCTACTGCCTTTTGCTGTGCCTGCTGTTCAGTAAATTTGCCTATGGCAATCAGGACATCATAATCATTTCCTCCTCTGGCGCCCCGGTCTATCAACAAACTGTTGAGGTCATCAATCAAACCTTGGCCCAGGGTAATTTACTTCAAAACCGTGTGATTCAGCCCTTCACGATTGAACAACTGGAAGAACAAGACGCCACACACCCCACTCGTGGCCCAAAAGCACTGGTCATCACTATCGGATCTGCAGCTGCAGATTACGCGACACAGCACTTTATCGGCAGCCCCATCATATGTGGTTTCATCACTCGCAATGCTTTTGCGGCAATTACTTCAAAATTGCAGACTCCATCGAATATTACCGCTGTGTATATGGATCAGTCACTTCAACGTCTGTTCAATCTTGCCACCCTACTTAGGGACAATCAGCCTTCCTACAAGATAGGCATGTTAAGCCAAAACACAGAGGCTCTTAAACATCTGACCAATGGTAAAAAACGTCAAGACATTGAAATTCAATCGGCAATGTTAGACAAAAACAAGAACCCCATGAAAGTCATCGAACCTTTGATGAAAACGAGTGACGTTTTTATTGTGCGCCCCAATACCAGCTTGTTTAACCGACTTGTCGCCAAACTGGTTCTACAGCTCAGCATGAGGCACAAAACCCCCGTTATCGGATTTTCGAAGAACTATGCCCAGGCCGGCGCGCTGCTGTCGCTTTACTCAAGCCCTGAAGACATAGGGAAAGATACGGCAAACATGATTAATCATTGGTTACGTTCCCCAGAACAGGCACTTCCCGAGCCTCAAGAAGGTTCAAATTTTAGCATCGCCACTAATCACCGCATCGCAAAAAAAATGGCGATGCCCATCGATGCAGACACACTGAGCCTTGAGCTGCAGAACATGGAGGGGAAATAGTTTTGAAACTCTCAAAGTTATTTTCTTTTAAATCCTGGAGCCTGAAGGCGCGGGTCTCTGCCCTCGTCGCTTTGCCCTTGATATTTATTACCTTATTAACGGTCTTCAACATCAAAACGGCGCTCGACCGGGAAACTGTCAATTTGCAGAGTCGCGGAGAAAAGCTCCAGTTACTCGCAGCCGACGCGTCGCAACTGGCATTGTTTGCCGGTGATACGTCAAGCCTGAATACATTGAGCTCAGCCATCAAACAAGACTCACAAATCGCTGACGTGCTGTTTTATGACGAAGAGAAAAACTTGCTGAGCGGACAAACCCATCAGAGCAACATCATCTCCAATCGTGAATTTATTGACGGCATGAACTATATCGAAGGTGAGTATTGGTATTTCATTAAATCAGTACAGCTAAAACAAGAATTCCTGGAAGAAGATCAAGAGCAATATGCAGGGTCACCCGACGCCACACCTCTGGGTTGGGTAATAGTGGCCGTTGAACTGGGTGAGAGTCGTGCTTATCAAACCGTCATTTTAGGAAATAACCTGCTAATCGCACTATTGATGCTCAGCATTGCGCTGTGGCTGGCATTCCGTTTCAGCCACGCAGTTGTGGGGCCCATTGCGAACATTACACTCGCGGTGGGCCGCTATGGCGACGAAGACTTCAGCCAACGTGTTGACGAAGTCAGTGCCGGCGAATTGGGCACACTTGAGAAAGGCATCAACATTCTCGCGGAACGAGTGGGTCAATCTCAACAAATTCTCAAGCAGGAGGTTGAAAAAGCGACCAAAGATCTGGCGTTAAAAAATGTCGACCTGGAAGAAGCCAAAGAAGCTGCAGATGCCGCTAACATGGCCAAAGATGATTTCTTGGCGCGCATGAGCCATGAGCTGAGAACACCTCTGACAGGCATTATGGGATTTACGCGATTACTGGCAACCACCGACCAGGATGACCTGCGCAAAGAATACAGTGAAATGATCATTAAATCGTCTTCGGTTTTGCTGTCCACCATCAACGACATTCTCGATTTTTCCAAGTCACAAGCCAACTCTTTTTCTCTGAACCCCGTTCGATTTAACCTGGAAAACTGTCTGCGAAACGTATTGGACCTGCACCGGGTCTCAGCCTTTGACAAGGGAATCGAGTTGAACGTGCTCATCGATTCAGATATCCCCGTTGAAATATTTACCGACATCGACAAGCTTCAAAAAGTAGTCAACAACATTGTTGGCAATGCGGTGAAGTTTACCCCCGAAGGGGATATTGTCATGTTTGTTTCACTGACAGAGCAACAAGGGAAAGAGGCACTGATTACAATCTCTGTCAAAGATACGGGCTTGGGCATTAGCCCCGAAAACATTAAATATTTGTTTAACCCCTTTTATCAAAGCGACGAAAGCAATACACGTCGCTATGACGGCACAGGGCTGGGTTTGGCCATCGCAGAGGATTTTATTATTCTGATGGGTGGCTCCATAAGCGTCGACAGTGAAGAGGGCGAAGGCACTGAAGTGGAGTTCAGTTTTCGCTGCAAAGTCATTATTGACGCCGCAGAGCGGCATGTTGAACCCGATTCTTTTCGAGCCATTGTATTCGACAACAACCCCTGGACCCGGCGATCCTGGCGCAATCAACTTCTGAAATACAGCGACGAGGTCAGTGTGCCTTCCAGCCTGGCCGAGCTCATCTCACAGCTGAGTTCCGGACCCGACATGCTGTTAATAGGCATAAACTACCCCGCCTACAATCTGGAGCAGGCCGATTGGGCCTTGAAACAAATAAGGGCCGAATACAGTGGCGCGATTATATTGGCAGTCGCCGATGACGGCAGTGCTGTATTTGAAAGTTTAAGCGATGCCTATGGCCCACTGGAGATCATCAGTAAACCACTGACCAACAATCGACTACTTGGCGCGATGGAAAAAGTGAGCCCCGCGCTGGCAGCAGATCTGAATCCGGTTGCAACAGACCAACCGCAGATCAATTCATTGACCTTCAACAGCACAAAAAGCATTGCCGGACTGGAACTGCTTGTGGCGGAAGACAACCGCTTCAATCAAACCTTACTGAGCAGACTGTTGGAGGCCGCTGGCGCCTCAGTCACATTGGCTAATGACGGCTTGGAAGCTATGAAGCACTGCGAACAACACCTCTATGATGTTCTGATTGTGGATCTACACATGCCCGGCTTAAACGGTTTGCAGCTCAGTTCGGCAATCAGGGCCTCCAAGGAGCATTTAAACAATACCACCCCCATTGTGCTGCTAACCGCAGATGTTCAGTCAAAACAGGAATCTGAGATTCTCGAAAGTGGTGTGTCTTCCATCAGTTATAAACCCATTGATGAGGGCGATCTCATCGATAAAATCAGCATGCTGTCCACCAAAGCGGCGCTGGCGGGCCCCGCCACCAAGCGCGCGCTGATCAGTCTCTCTTCCACTCAGATATCAGAGGAAGTCGGCCGGCAATTACAACTCATTGAGCGGGCACTAGAAGATGAAAATCTCGATAGTTTGACAGATCAAGTGCATCAACTGGCAGGCATGGTCGGCTTGTCGGGTCTCGATAGCATCGACGATTTAGTTCAAAATTTAAACAGCGCGGTGCTGGCCATGGATTTAGCGGAGGCAAAGCAATGTTATAAACGCCTGGCCCGGTTCTGGAGCAACGTAAAAGTCTAATCCGGCTGTCTTTGTGAACCGAAAGTCACAAATATCACCCCAATGGGTGATGCGCACCCTCCCCCCAATTGATAATCTTTTACCCAAGCTAAGTTGTTGGACCGGAGAGTACGACACGGAAACACAGGGAGTGTACTTGGCTGCTTATTTCTTCTAGGACCCAAATAATAATGTCTTGATCAATTGAAAGGTGGTCGCTGCTGACCCCCAGCCATGGACGCGGTTAAACGAATGCACACTCAATTACAACAAAGACTTCCTATGCAGGAATACACCCTCGACTTTGGTACATTCCAGTTTTTCTCTGACTATGTCACCAGTGCTATTTTTGAGGGCGTTAACCTTGATACCGAGAAGCTGCTGCAGTTTTACTCGCTGTGCCACGACGTTTTTGAAGATCAGGCCTTTAGCGTCATTGAGTTGAGAGACTTCTCCTTTTCTATCGACCCGCTGTTTTATTTACAATGTGGCGATTTATTAAAAAATGTGAAGTCCCATTCTATGGTCATTGACCCGCTCTCCCGTTCGATTTTGAACACCTACGAAGCTAACTTCATAAAACACTGCCCCTTCAAAACCTTTTACAAGCTAAGCGATGCCATTGACTGGACCCGATCGCAGACGGTTGCCAGTTAAACCTCCAGAGATTCCGCCGGCACTGCCATTGCCTCATATAAAACAGTATTTATCTTAGGCAATAACCACAGCACATAGACCGGCAAAACACTAAAAATCATGACACTTAATTGTTCAGGCTCACTCAATGGCAACAGTTGCAGTAGTGAGACGAGAACGGCTGCCCCACTCATTTGCAAAAACCCCAACAACGCAGAGGCAGCGCCCGCATTATCGCCAAAGGGCGCTAATGCTTGCCCTGAACACGACCCCATCAGCAAAGAGGTTCCCAGCGACGCGATCATCACAGGCAGCATAAACCCGGCAGGTTCATGCCAATCCAGGAGAAGCAGCATCAGAACACCAGAGGCAAGCAGCGTTGCCATACCCAAACCAATAGTAGTTTTAGCACCCAGCTTCAAGAGTATTTTGGGTGCTACAAAACAAGCCACAATGTTCAAGGCCGCATTGATACTAAACCAGTAGACAAAGGTTTCCCGGCTCAAACCCAATTGCACCATGAGCCAGGCGGGCGAGCTACTAACATAGGCAATTAAAATCGCCATAGTCAACATAACCACAATAGCGTTAAATAGAAAAACAGGGTGCTTAATAATGGGAATAAACTTTCCGACTGATATCAATTTTTCATGCTGGACCGTACTGTCTGGTCTGGTTTCGGGGAATACAAAAGCAATAATAATTCCTGCACACACGGCATAGGCGGCCATGAATTCAAAGTTACTGCGCCAGCCATAGAGTTCCGTCAACAAGTCTCCTAGCAAGGGCGCAAGTGCAGGGACACAATAAATGGCCCCATTTAGGTAGCTATAAACGACGCCGCTCTGCAATGGGTTGAACCGGTCACGCACACAGGCAAAAGCACTCACCACGATTGCACAGGCCCCCAGGCCCTGGATCAGGCGGGTGAAGAGGAAAAACTCCAGGCTGTTAGATAGGGCAGAAAGAATACAAGACACGCCATAAATGACCACACCACAGATTGCAACGGGCCGGCGACCATAACGATCCGCCAAAGGACCGCCTAGTAGCTGCCCCGCTCCCATACTGAGCAGAAATACCGAGATGCTCCACTGCATTTGAGTCAGTGTGACTGAAAAATCTTGTGCCATAACGGGTATAGCGGGCAGAAAGATATCAACCGCCAACGGACTGTATATAACCATCAACATCAACAGTGCCATAAGGCTTCGGTTTGTCATTTGTCTCTCCTGAGTGTAAGCAGGAGCAGTATAGGGCAATGGCATTATGAGCAGAAATGAATTATCCTCCTATCAGTTATTCCAATAAAGGATATCTCTAGTGAGCAAACTCGATCTAAATCTTTTGAAGGTTCTAGAGATTTTACTGCAGGAGCTCAATGTCACGGCGGCCGCCAAGCGCTTGAACCTGACACAATCCGCCGTTAGCAAACACCTGGCCCGATTGAGAGACATGTTTGCCGATCCCCTGTTCGAGCGCACGGCACAAGGGCTGAAGGCCACTCCTAGAGCACTGGAGCTCGCCCCCCAGCTGCGCCAGATCATTCAGCAGCTAGAACAGCTGACTCGCTCAGCCGCCTTTGAGCCCGCCAAGAGCCAGCGTCAATTTAACATCCACCTTCTGGACACGGCCTACTCGCTCACCTTTCCCTATTTTATGCCCAGCCTGCTTAAGCAGGCACCCGCCGTCCGTTTGAAAACAAAAACCTGGAACAAAAGCAGCCTCGACGAGTTGCTCAAGTGCGAGATAGATTTGGGCATTGCCTGCAGGGAGTGGGATACTCGCTCACCTATCCACATGAAGGATCTTCCTCCAGAGCTGAATCATGTGGAACTCATGCGCGAACATTCCCTCTGCCTGGTGAGAGAAGGCCACCCGGTTCTGGACCAAACCTGGTCGATTGATAGTTTTTTACAGTACCGCCATATTCAGGTCTCATTTGGAGGGATAGAACACTGGTTACTCGATGATGTGCTAAAACTCAAAAAACGCGATCGCGATATTGCCATTGATATGCCCGATTTCCACAGCGGCATGAGTTTGTGCGAACAGAGTGACTTGCTGCTCTGCGCGCCTGCGCAACATGTTGCAAAATTGGCAGCGGGCTTTAATTTACGCATACTTGAAATTCCTGTTGAGCTTGATCCCGGCGCTTATGTTCTGTTGTGGCATAAACATTTTGAGCACGATTCCGGACATCGGTGGCTGCGTGAGCTGATCATTGACGGTGCCATTCAACAGAAGTCTACTCAGCTGAAAACGCAGAAATAAATGAACCATCAATTTCTGCTAAACTTTAAAACACTGCTCAACAAAGGCGGTACCAAGGGTCTTCCTCATCTGTTTATGAATATTATTCGGCACTTAGCAATTTGCTTATCTGTTTCTCTTTCTCTGGGAGTGAGCTCTGCGGCTGAGACTACCGAGACAAATCCTGTCTATACCGTGCATTTTGCCACCGACTATTGGCCCCCCTATTTTATCTCCGATGAAAACGGGGAGATAAATCAAGGTGTTTTTGTTGAGCTGATTCAGGCGATATTCAAGCGGATTCCGCAGGCCCAGGCCAAAATTCACGCCATGCCCTGGACCCGTGCATTGGTTGAAGTCAGATCTGGACGCATGGATGGTTTGCCCGGACTGGTTTATACTGAAGCGCGTACACAACACCTGCAGTTCACCGCTCCTCTGTTCAAAAATTCCTTCCTGATGGTATATAACAAACAGCAATTTCCCCAAGGTTTTCAATGGGATGGTCCAGAAAGCCTCAAGGGGCGAAAAGTTGCCGCGGTTCGGGGTTATGCCATGTACGATAAAGTGCTAAAGCTTCTGGATGACCGCCAAAGGGAGATTGTCACGCCGGTACTTTCTGATGAGATCGTGATAAAGATGGTAGGGTCCGGAAGAATCAGCCTGGGTGTGATCAACGAGTTAACCGCTGTCTATTTAGTGGAAAAATATGACCTTGAAGACAAGATCGAATATGCCCGACTGCCAACGGCAGAGCAAGATTACTATATAGCCCTCTCCAAACTCTCTGCCTCAATCAATCTCACACCGACCATTAGCAAAGCTATTATCGAGTTGCGGGAAGAAGGCACCATCGACAGGATCCTGGATCAATACAGAGCCAGAGTCGGCCCCAAATAGCTCTGAACAAACCCCTCCCGAATGTTAACGATATCATTATTTTTCCAGGCTTGCGTCCAGGCCAAGCAGCGAGTTTTTACTTTGCACTCTGAGTAAAGTCACGGTCCATTTGGCATTGCCAACAATGGTCAAAAGTGCCTTCATTTTGCTCCTGACAACGATGGCACTCCCAGGGTAGCTCGTCGGCGCCTCGCTCTACCCTATCAAGTAATATTTTAGCTCTTTCATAATCCCGGTCATGCAATATCCACAGCTCTAGCCAGCTTTCAAAGACAGACAACTCGCCCACGGCGCCACCCGCAAACTCGTTTTTTAAGGTCGTTTGAATGTCTGCATTCTCAAGCAGGTTGCTGGCCATGTTGACTAAGATACGATTTTCACTGGTATAAACTAGCTTCATCTACCTCTCCTAATCTGCTTCGGAACATCGCTTGAGGACACTTATGAAATAGACCCTCTATACTACAGGGAGTTCAGCAAGCTAACAGGGGTAATTGTGCATACTCCCTCATTGCCAAGGGGCCACGAGGAAGAACAACCGCAATAGATCTACCCGATTAAAGGGATGTTAGCTAGTTTATTCAATTCTCGAGACACCGGCGGCTGATACCATAGTGCCTACATTATCGGCGATTCACTGACTTACCAATACCGTTACATCGCTATTTCCCACCGGTTCAGCAGGAGAGAATACCGTGAACAAATCACTACGAGATGCCTTCGAAAAAGAGATGTCACTCGCGCGAGATTACTACATTGAGGGTGATTTAAGTCATAGCTTTGTACACTTGGAAAGAGCTCATATTCTGGGCCAACGGAACTATATACCACATGTGAGAAATCATTACTGGATGTACAAAGTCGCACTGAAAAAGGGTGATACTCGTGAAGTATTAGGCCAAGTTTCAAGAATGATTATGAGTGTTGGCTCGCTCGTGGGCACGGTGCCTCTTGGCAATACCGGCCGGGCTCGCATAAGTCCGGTTAAACCTATGCCAATCCCTGAAGACCTTCAGGCCTATTTTGACCAATAAGCATTGAAGGGCAACCAATGAAACGTAAACATCGATTGCTGCGGATAGCCGTATATTGCCTTATAGCCATAACGTGTATCACTTTATATGCGTTCATTTCATTCAAACAAAGCGCAGCCGAGATTGAAAAGGAATGGTCAAACTACAAGGCGCCAATCATCAGGGATTTTGGCAGCACAGAATCGCTCGCGATTTTACCCCTGGTCAACTGGCATGCAAACGACCCTTCGCTCAAAACCGAGGCGGGTGTTTCCTATTTAATTAAAACAGACACCCAAACAATACTATTTGACGTCGGTTTCAATAAACACAAAGAGTCCCCTTCTCCCATTGAACACAATATGAACGCTCTGGGTATCTCTCTCGATGACATTGATACAATATTCTTGAGTCATGCGCACCTCGACCACAATGGCGGCCAGCAATGGGTCGACCAGAACACCTTTTCATTGGGATTAGAACAAACCGATTTATCTGACAAAAGAATATATGCCGTCTCACCCACCCACTATCCAAACAATACAGTGGAAGTCATTCCTGAGCCCAGTGTCATCGCACCGGGAGTCGCTAGCCTCGGGGCAATATCCAGGCAATTAGCGATTGGCAGGATTGAAGAACAAGCCCTGGTTATCAATGTTAAGGGCAAAGGCCTTGTCGTCATAGTGGGCTGCGGTCATCAAACGGTTCCCAAACTTATCACTCGTACCCAAGATGTTTTCGGTGAAAGCATCTACGGTCTCATCGGTGATTTGCACTACCCCATTCCCACCGGCCGACTGAACCTACTGGGCATCAATCTCCAGAAATTTCTTGCCTCCGGAGAAGGCCCGCACAGTCCAGTCACATTCGACACGATGGTAAGGGATCTAAAGATGTTACAGGAAAATAAACTTCAGGTGATTGGCCTGGGCGCCCATGACACCAGTGATGAAGCAATTGATTATTTCAAGTCAAGATTTTCCGATGCATATCACCCGGTATTAGTGGGTGAGTGGATAAGGTTGTCAGAGTAATTCTTAGTCCCTGAAAGCAGCCATCGAATTTTAGTCTTGTTCCAAAGGTGTTGGACTTCGCTGTCGTCCCATTAATGCAGCGCCCCTCACTCCACTGGTATCCCCAAAGGCAGGCGGCACGATCGCAGGCGACGTTGCGCCTTCAAACAGATACTGTTCAATCGCCCCGGGCAACTGCTGATAAAGAGCCTCAATATTGGATAGACCGCCTCCCAACACAATTAAATCCGGGTCAAACATCAGGGTTAACTGCGCGAAATAGCAGCCAAGGCAATCGATATAGGCGGCAAAAATCTCCTTTGCTTTTTCATCGTTCCGAAGAAACGACTCAACAAAAGCAGGCACTGAAGAGTAGTTGCCGCGAAAATGCTGGCACATCCACAACAAACCCGGCCCCGAGAGATACTTTTCGATGCAGCTCAAATTTCCGCAGCCGCACTCTCGCAAGGGAAAGTCATAACGTTGTTGAAGCAGTGCGGGCAATGGAATATGGCCATATTCCCCCGCGATTTTTTGTCGACCGTGATGCAGTTGGCCTTCAATACATTGGGCGCCCGACAAACCCGTGCCCAATACAATACCCAAAACAGATTTTGCCTTTGTTGCCGCCCCGCCCCGTGACTCTGACAATACAAACGCTTTAACATCGCTTTCAAAACTCACCGGGCGTCCAAGAATGTTGTGTAAATCCCGGACCAGTGGTTGCGCATTAATACACGGAATATTCGACGATACAGCAAGACCTTGGGCGTCGATAAAAGCAGGCAAACCAATACCCACAGACCCTTTACCCTGGCTTTTCTCATCGGCCTGCTCAACCATCCGGCCAATGGTGTCAAGTACCTTCTGGTAGCTGTGTAGGGGAGTTGGCACTCGCCAGGCGTGCAGCGGAGCGCATTCGTCGGTAAAAATGCCCAGCTCAATTTTGGTACCGCCGACATCCAGACCATACATATTCATGCGCAATTCCCTTTTCTATGCGGGGTTCAACAACGTCCATCGAGTGCAATGGTACGCTTTTGTGTGGCACTTTCAAGCTGTCAGATAAAGAACGAAACCCGGGACTCGCCAGAAGTTAATGCGTATCATAATCATTTCATCTTATTGAATACAAAAGAAATATTGCTCTCCCCCCATAGAAAAAAATAGACTTGATCGCAGCCCAGAAAAGTCTAGTATTAGGTTCGAAACAGGACTGAGTCACGTACAAAGGCGATTGTCATGAAAGGTAAAACCAAGGTCATTGGGGCGCTCAACAAGGTACTTCACTACGAACTGACCTCCATCAACCAGTATTTCCTGCATGCACGCATGTTTCGCAACTGGGGGCTTGGGGAACTCAACGAAAAAGATTACAAAAAATCCATCAAAGATATGAAGCAGGCCGATGACCTGATCGAACGCATTCTGTTTTTGGAAGGTTTGCCAAATGTACAAGATTTGGGAAAACTTCGCATCGGCGAAAAAACGGCTGAAATGCTGCAGTGCGATATGGATCTTGAGTTGGAGCAAATCAACTATCTTCGCGGTGCGATTGCCCTGTGTGAGAAAGAAGAAGATTACATCAGCCGTGAGCTGCTGGAAGATATTTTGGAATATGAGGAGTCTCATGTCGACTGGATTGAGTCTCAGCAATTCCTGATCGACCAGACCGGTCTTGAAAACTATCAACAATCCATGATGGATGATTAAACTGGAGACCTTCGCATGAAAGGAGTAAACAAGGTCGTCGACCTGCTTAACAAACAGCTGACCCTGGAATTAACGTCTATGGATCAGTATCTCGCCCACTCAAAAATGTATGAAGACTGGGGCATTGAAAAATTACATGAGAAACTAGCCCACGAATACGAAGAGGAACTGGATCACGCAAAACGCCTGACGGAACGCATTTTATTTCTGGAAGGAAGTGCCGATACTGCATCCCGGGCCAAGGTCAACATTGGAGCCGATGTCAAACAAATGCTGGAGAACGATCTCGAGGCAGAGCGTGTGGTGGCTGAGAGCTTGCGAGAGATTATCACCGTGTGTGAGCAGGAAAAAGACTATGTCAGCCGTGAAATTCTGGTAGACCTGCTCAATGATACCGAGATGGATCACATATACTGGTTGGAACAGCATCTGGGCCTCATCGATAAAATAGGCCTGCCCAACTATATCCAATCACAAATGGGAGGAAAAGCCACTTAGGCCCCTCTCTAGCCCGTCAAGCGCTCCCCCTTCTGCATCTCGCCCTACCGAACCGGTAGGGCTTTGAATGCAATCATTTGTTTGTGCCATAATCACGCCATTAACCGAATCAACTCATGTGGGGCGTCGCTATCAACACCAACTACACCTCAAACAATGGCCCTGCCGTCTTGGCAGGCCATACATGACACACGCCCCGGATCAGCCGTCAGCAGCCGTTCAAAACATTATATTTCTACTGCTGCCCGAATATTCCATGATTGCGCTGATGTCGGCCATTGAGGCCTTGCGCATTAGCAATCGCGTACATGGTCAACAGCTTTATCAATGGCAACTGATCAGCGAAACCAATGAGCCTGTCGCGGCCAGTAATGGTATGCCACTGGTGCCCGACTCATCCATTCACGAGATAAAGGCCGAGCAGGTCGACAGATTTTTTGTCTGTGCCAGCTACCACCCAGACAGTACTTGCAGCCCCGCCGTTATCAACTGGCTCAAAACTGTCAGTCGAAAAGCCGGCATCATCGGGGCCATGTGCACCGGCTCCTACCTGCTTGCCCGCGCCGGTCTTCTGAACGGACACAGGGCAACCATTCACTGGGAGGCCATTCCCGCTTTTATTGAAGAGTTTCCACAGGTGCAAATTACCGAAGAGATATTTGAAGTCGACGGGCGACTCTGTACCTGCGCTGGAGGCACCTCTTCACTGGATCTGTTTCTGTACCTGATTCAACAGGACTATGGCAAAGAATTGGCGCTGGGTGTCTGTGATCAATTCATAAACCACAGAATACGAGAACCCTCCGACCGTCAAAGGCTGCAACTCTCTCAACGCCTTTCTTTGTACAACCCCAAGTTGATTAAAGTGATCACGCTGATGGAGCAGTCTTTAGATGACCCACTGACGCCAACAGAGCTTGCAGATCGATGTTATATCTCCGTCAGACAAATGGAACGGCTGTTTAAAGCACACCTCCATCAAAGCCCTAACGCCTACTACTTACAGTTGCGACTGGACCGAGCCCGGCAACTTTTGCAACAGTCAGACATGGCACTGATCAGTGTAGCAACCGCCTGTGGTTTCAACTCCCTGGCCCACTTCTCTCGCAGTTATAAAAACCATTTCCTTTGCTCCCCCAGTCAAGATCGTTTGATTCAAAGCGGAAAATAAAGACAAGGCCCCGCTTCATCACGGGTAAGGACGATGTCGCCACAGGTAAAAGCGATGTCGCTGCCAGTCAATCCCGCACCTTTCCTCAAGGTTTACTGTTGATAGCACAATAACATCGGGAATACACACCATGAACCTTGACCTCACTCTTGAGCAGCAGCTTATCGTTGATAACGTTAGAAGTTTTGTCGAAAAAGAGCTTTATCCCCTCGAAGAAGAGGTAGAACGAACAGGAATCGTTCCGCCAGAGCTTGGCCAAGAGATTAAACAAAAGGTCATTGATATCGGGTTCTATGCCCCGAATATGCCAGAGGCCTTTGGTGGTGGCGGGCTAAATGAATTCGATTTTACTCTACTGGAACGTGAGCTTGGCCGGGCATCCATGGCCCTTAGTGTTTTTTGGGGA
>CAJWCA010000106.1 GCA_913020395.1 uncultured Cellvibrionales bacterium
ATTGGCGATTGGCGGCGCCTATACGGCCAGCATTTATGCAACATTAGCGAACACAGGTGAGGTGTATTTCGATTCGGTCACCATGTTCACCTTTTTCCTGTTGTTGGGCCGTTATTTGGAAATGCGAGTGCGGCACGAAAACAGTTTGGCCTCTGGCAACCTTTCTCAGCTTTTACCGCTCACCGTTAATCGCAAAACAGAGTCAGGACAAGCCTGGGAGGTCAGGCCGTTAAAATCATTGGCCCTGGGTGACCAGATATTGGTTCGCGCGGGCGAAGTTGTCCCCTGTGACGGGATCATTGAAAAGGGGCAGTCTACGATAGAGGAGGCATTGTTGACGGGTGAGGCCATGCCTCTAAACAAAGGTGTTGGCGACTCCGTCATCGGCGGCACTTTAAATACCGCCGATGCGCTAGAAATTAAGGTGCAGGCGCTCGGTGACAATACTACCTTGTCTGCGATTGAGAGAATGGTTGCCAATGCAGAAACCAACAAACCCCGACAGCAGGCTTTGGCCGATAAAACCGCGGGGTATTTTGTTGCCACTGTATTGGTGTTGTCTGTTTTGGTGGGAGGGTATTGGTATCTCGTGGAGCCCGCCCAGGCATTTTGGATCGTGCTATCTGTTCTGGTTGTGACTTGTCCCTGTGCGCTTTCACTTGCGACACCCGTGGCATTGATGGCCTCGACCGCCGCCGCCAGGAAGCGGGGTTTTCTCATCACTCAAGGCCATGTGTTGGAAAGTCTGGTGGATGTATCGCGCCTGGTCCTTGATAAGACTGGCACATTAACACACGGGCAACTGCGGGTAGATAAGGCAGTTGCAGTGAGCGGTGATTCTCAGTCTTCAGATGAGTCTCTGGGTTCACCTGAAGACCAATCCAAGTACCTGTCAATTGTCAGGGCGCTGGAAAAACACTCTAACCACCCCGTTGCCACTGCCTTCATGCTTGCGTCTGACAAAGAATATCCGGGTGTGAAAGATATTAGACAAGTGGTGGGTGCTGGTGTTGAGGGCATTGTAGATGGTTGCCGTCATCGCTTGGGCAGTGCTGAGTTTGTGGCTGAGCTTTTTGACGCCGAGCACCAATCATTAGTTCCTCTCTCGGCGCCCGCCGGAGACAAGCTGCAGTGGGTCATGCTGGGGGCTGAGTCTGGTCCCTTGGTCTGGTTTGGGTTAAGAGACTCGGTGCGGGCTGAGGCAGCACCTTTGATGCGTTATTTTGAAGAAGCGCTGGTCAAGATAGAAATTCTCAGCGGTGATGCCTCAGCCGTCGTGGGTGATTTGGCCCGTGAATTAAACGTTGAAAAATTCACTGCAGGGGCCAAACCTGACACAAAGATGGAGCGGGTGAAGGCCTTGCAGGAGAAGGGTGAAAAAGTATTGATGATCGGCGACGGCATCAATGATGTGCCTGTACTGGCAGCCGCAGATGTGAGTGTCGCCATGGGGGGCGCCACGGACCTGGCTCAGATTCGAGCAGACGCCGTGTTACTCAATGATGATTTGGCTGCGATTGGGGCGGTGCATCAATTGGCCTTTAAAACCCGCAAAATCATTCGGCAGAATATCGGCTGGGCATTGATTTATAATGCTTCAGCATTGCCCCTTGCGGCCATGGCCTGGATACCACCCTGGGCGGCTGCGATTGGCATGTCTTTGAGTTCATTGCTGGTGACAGTTAATGCGCTTCGTCTGCACCGTCAATAGTGGGAGGGGCTTAAACGTTGGATAGTTTGTACTTACTAATACCCGTGGTGTTGATTTTTCTGGCGCTGGCAATACGAATTTTGATGTGGGCGATCAAGAGTGGCCAATATGAAGACCTGAAGACCGAAGGGCACCGCATATTGTTTGAAGAAGACCGGAAGAGTCATTCTTCCACCGTTGCTCGCCCTGAAGGTGCCGAACAAAAACAACGCGACAATGAGCCCGGTAATGAATGAATTGAATTTAATGGCTGCACTGGGTTTGGGTTTTTTGGGTGGAGCGCACTGTATCGGGATGTGCGGCGGCGTTATGAGCGCACTGAGTTTCGCTGTGGCGGACCAGCCTAGGTCCAAACGAATCTCAATTGTGTTTGCTTACAATATCGGGCGTATATTCAGTTATGGCCTCATCGGTTTATTGTTTGGGTCTCTGGGTTATTTGTTGGGCGGATATGAAGTCTTGAGAGTCGTTGCGGGGGCTTTACTCATAGCGATGGGGCTGTATCTCGCCAATTGGTGGCGCGGTCTAACCTGGCTGGAGCGCGGTGGAGCATTTATCTGGCGATATATTCAGCCACTCGGGCGCACGTTAATGCCGGTAAAGACGACGCCACATGCATTGTTACTGGGCGCAATATGGGGGTGGCTGCCATGTGGCCTTGTCTATTCTGCGCTGGCCTATGCTGCCGTTCAACCCACTCCCCTGCAGGCCGCGGCTTTTATGGTGGCTTTTGGCCTGGGCACGCTGCCCGCCGTACTCGCGGGTGGAATGGTCGCTGAGAAAATGAAGCAAGTGATTCAGAACCACAACGTTCGAGTTGTATTTGCTTTGTTAATCATCGCTTTTGGTCTCTGGACACTCCAGGCAGGTTTGCCCCAATCTCACTCGCACCACCATCACTAGAAGGGGAGGGTAGGCGAAATCTGTGTGCTTCGGTATCGGTCTATTCTATTGTTGTTCCCCTGAGAAACACTTGTTCATCGGGCTTGATGAAACCCTTCTAAATTATTGACGGCTTAAACCCAAAGCTGCGATTCTTGCTGCCCACATTCAACGAAAACCCCCGTAAGTGAGCGAGTTGGTAATGATTCAGCATATGGTAGGCCTGTTTGTTAACCCTGCGAAAGAGTGGCAGGTGATTCATGACATGTCAGACGAAGCCATTAAAAGACAGATTCCCTACACCATTCTTTTGGCTTTAATTCCAGCGTTGTCCTGGTATATCGGTACCACTGAGTTTGGCTGGTCCGTCGGCAGCCGTGAAACTGTCCGGATCACAAATGAAAGTGCACTGTCTTTGGTTGGCGTTTTCTATCTAGCGATGGTGTTTGCCGTTTTATTTATCGGTTATGCCATACACTGGATGTCCCACACCTATGGTGCAAAGTCATTTCCAATGAAGGGCATGGTGATCGCAGGGTTTACTGCTACCCCTCTGTTTATCGCCGGGGCCGCAGGGGTATATCCCATATTCTGGCTGGACTTGATTGTGGCTGCGCTTGCCGTTGCCTATACCGTCTACCTGCTTTATATCGGCATTCCTATAATGATGGATATATCGGTCGATCGCGGGTTTATGTATGCCACCTCTATTGTGGCTGTGGCCATGGTCGTTGCAGTGTCCATTATGGTTGGCACGGTCTTGTTCTGGGACCTGGTGGCCAGCCCGGAATTTACCTGAAGCCAATCCCCGCCGGGAGCGGAATCGCTCCCAGTTAACTCAAAACTTCCCTCGCCTCTGTTATTTACCGCCAGATAGGACAAATTTTGGACGCCAGTGCTATGGTTTGTTAGTATGCGCGCCCGATGGGTTCTCGCCTATCGCCCCAATAAACAGCAGAGTGCTCCATGTTTAGACTAATTACTGACAATAAACAGAACATTAAAAATGATGTTCTGTCTGGCACCACCGTTGCTCTGGCGCTTGTGCCTGAGGCCGTTGCCTTCGCTTTTGTGGCCGGTGTAGAGCCGATGGTTGGCTTGTATGCTGCATTTATCATGGGTTTGGTTACGTCTATCTTTGGCGGTCGCCCGGGCATGATCTCGGGTGCGACGGGGGCCACCGCGGTGGTATATGTTGCGCTGGTGGCAATGCAGGGCGTTCAATACCTGTTTGCGGCGGTATTGCTAGCGGGATTGCTCCAAATACTGGCGGGTGTGTTCAAACTGGGTAAGTTCATTCGAATGGTGCCACATCCGGTGATGTTGGGGTTCGTGAACGGTTTGGCCATCGTAATCTTTCTAGCGCAGTTGGGGCAGTTTCAAGAAAAGGATCTCAACGGTGTAATGAATTGGATGGAAGGCGCGCCGCTATTCATCATGGGTGGGCTGATCCTTGTCACCATGCTCATTATTCATTTTCTGCCTAAGTTTACCTCGGCGGTGCCCGCCGGGCTTGTGGCTATTGTGGTAGTGACGATGGCTGTCATGGGTCTAGACCTGGAAGCCAGAACGGTTATCGATTTTGTTCGTGACATGGTGCCCGCCGAAGAGGCCGCTACGGCGACGTTAAAAGGTGAGTTGCCGACATTCGCGATTCCTGCGGTGCCCTTCAATTTTGCCACCTTATGGGTTGTTCTGCCCTACGCGGTCATTATTGCTGCTATCGGATTGATTGAATCATTGCTGACTCTGACCCTGATCGACGAAATCACCAATACCCGGGGGCGGGGTAACAGAGAGTGTGTAGGACAAGGGCTTGCCAATGTGACCAATGGTTTTTTTGGCGGCATGGGCGGCTGTGCGATGATCGGTCAGAGTATGATCAACATCAACTCCGGCGGTCGTGGACGCCTCTCCGGCATAACCGCCGCATTGGTCCTGTTGGCCTTGATTTTGTTTGGTGCTCAGCTTATCGAAATGATCCCGCTCGCTGCATTGGTTGGCATTATGTTTATGGTTGTCTTTGGCACATTTGAGTGGTCTTCATTCCGAATTATTCGAAAAATACCGTTGTCCGATGCTTTTGTACTGGTGTTGGTATCCGGTGTCACCGTTTTCTTTGACTTGGCAATTGCCGTTATTGTTGGCGTAATTGTGTCCGCACTGGTATTTGCCTGGAAACATGCAAAACATATTGCCGTAAACAGTTATATCGACGATGAAGGTCAAAAGGTTTACGAGCTGCGCGGGCCTATATTCTTTGGTTCCGTCGCGGGTTTCAAAGAGTTGTTTGATCCCGAAAATGATCCAGAGCATGTAGTGATTGAATTCCAGCGCTCAAGGGTGAGTGATCACTCGGGTATTGAAGCTCTGGACGGCCTGGCAGAAAAATATCAAGCGGTCGGAAAGAATTTACACCTGCGCCATTTGAGCCCTGAATGTCGCAAGCTGTTGAAACGTGCCGGTAACCTTTGTGAAGTGAATGTAATGGAAGATCCAAATTACAGAGTGGCCACCGACGTCTTGGCCTGATATTGCCAAGATTTAAAAGCCAAAAAAAACCGCCAAATTAAGGCGGTTTTTTTATGTTTGGCAATTTTTATTTTTCCAGTGCTTGCCTGACAGATGCCAGTCTTACACAGTTTACAAAAACCTTCATCGCGCCATCCACCTCTTCAACGCTCGGCACTGTTGGTGCTATGCGAATGTTGCAATCCTCAGGGTCATTTCCATAGGGGAAAGTGGCACCTGCAGGAGTGAGCACCACACCTGCTTCTTTGGCCATCATTACGACGGTTTTTGCCAGTCCTGGGCGGGTGTCGAAGGAAATAAAATATCCTCCCTTGGGGTTTTCCCAATGCCCGAGTTCGCTATTGGCAAATGCGTTCTCCAGATGTCTCAATACGGAAGAGAATCGTGGTTTAATAATGGCAGCGTGTTTTTGCATGTGTTTGTTAACCGTCGCCATGTCAGGGAAAAACCTGGCATGTCTTAATTGGTTCACCTTGTCGGGTCCAATGGTAGAGGTGCCCAGTGCTTTTTTGAACGAAGCGAGGTTGGCCTGACTACCTGCCATGAAGGCAACGCCCGCACCGGCAAGGGTAATTTTTGATGTCGATGCAAACTGCAATACGGAGTCTTCTGTGCCGTGTTGACGGCAGTAGTCCATGATGCTCGCAAGCGTTTGAGGTGTTTCACTCAAGTCGTGAACGGCGTAGGCATTGTCCCAGAAAACCTTAAAATCACTGCTGGCAATATTGCCCAACTTCGCAATGCGTTCAACCGTTTCATCGCTGTAAACAACGCCGGTTGGGTTTGAATATTTTGGGACGCACCACATACCTTTAATGCGTTTGTCGTGGGCTATCATGGCTTCCACTTCATCCATGTCAGGCCCCGTGGCTGTCATTGGAACCGTAATCATCTCGATTCCCAGTTGTTCGCAGACGGTAAAGTGACGGTCGTATCCGGGAACAGGGCAGAGAAACTTAGCACCTGTAGTATTTTTCCACGCGCTTTCTTCTCCGGCAAAGCCGTATTGAACGGCGTGCTGCATGGCCTGAAACATTAAGGTCAGGCTGGAATTGCCACCGGCTAGCACTTCGGTAGGTTCTACTCCGAGAATGTCTGCGCCGAGCTGCCTCATTTCTTCAATGCCATCGAGGCCGCCATAATTTCTGACATCGGTGCCGTTAGCGGTGCAATAATTGCCCTTTAATATACCGTCTAAAGTGTCTGACAGGCAGAGCTGTTCGGTCGAGGGTTTGCCCCGGGTCAGGTCTAACTTCAGGTTTTGTTCCAGAATATGTTGGTACTCTGTGCTGAGTTCCTGTTCCCATTGGCGCAGCTGGTCGTCATTGGCATTTTCAAGTTGCAAGGTATTGCCCTCTAGTTTGGCAGGGTGATTAAGATAAAGCGGGGAAGGAGTATACCTGCACTCTGGCTGATATTTAATCGCTTAATGTAAAAAAACTACAGCGAAAACAACGCAGGGTTAAAAATGCTCTGAGAGCCGAACAAAGTGACCGTTTGAAATAAGCAAAATGCTGGCTAGTAAAGCGATTGTGGGCCCGGTGGCGGGCCCGATACTAAACGGCGTACCCTCTCAGAAAGAGGCCCACGCAACTTTCTATATAGGCTTGAATTTCATCATCGCTAAGTTTTTGGTCTAAACCTAAAAGTCTGCGAAAGGCATGTTCGCTTTTTACCATGAACATAAATTGCCAGGCTGCATGCTGACAGTTGTCGATCTTTAGCACCTTGGCGTCTACCTGTCGTTGCAGATAGCGAGTGAACAGCTTGAAGATATTGTTGGGCCCCGCCTCAAAGAACATTTCTGAGACTTCGGGGTATTTCTCGGCGCCCGATACACAGACTCGAGTCACCTTAACCCCGTCGTCGCTCATCAATAGTTGCGTGAAGTGAACCGCCAGGTCCAGTAACACTACGTCAATAGGCAGATCGTCATTAAACCGTTCAGGGGTCATGGCGCCTGCAATGCATTTTCCTTCAATACATTGGCGAAACAAGTCTTCCTTATTGCCAAAGTGGCTGTAGACAGTCTGTTTCGAGACGCCAGCATTTTTTGCGATATGGTCCATGCTGATGCCATCAAAGCCGTTCTCTATGAACAGTTCTGCAGCGGCATTGACGATTTTCTCGCGTTTTTCTTCACTTCTGCCGCGGCCTTTGCCGGCATTGGGAAGGTCGGCGGTGCTGGTAATGGGGTCTTTGGTATATGTCATGGCGGCAAGTCTACAGGATCTTGGGTGACAAAAACAAACTAGACTGTCTAGTTTGATTTGTCTATACTGTTCTCAATCTAGACTGGACCGTCCAGTTTGTTCTATTTGGAGTAAATCTCATGTCTTTCCCGCAGTCCCTATATCGAGGAAGATTTTCAGGGCTTCCCGTGCTATCGGCGATCATCGCGTTGCTTACTATTGCTCTGTTAGCCAGGGCGTCTGTTCATAGTGAAAATGAGCCGGATGCGCCTTTATATCTACATGCGGTAGCGAGCGAGGAGTTGGTTATGCAGTCCCAAAGGGCCGTTGAGCGCCGTTATACGGGAATTGTTAGCGCCAGACAGCATGCGGATATCGGATTTGAGCTTGGAGGTAAAATCGCACGTGTTCTGGTGGATGAGGGCCTTGTTGTCGAGAAGGGTGCTTTGCTGGCAGAGCTGGATGTGGAGCTGTTAAATATTGAGAGGCAGCAGCTGGAGGCACAAATTGACGAAGCTCAGGCGAGGTTGGTGTTAAGTCAAAATAGCCTGAAGCGGCAGCAGTCCTTGAAGCAGAGCGGGTTTTCTTCCGCACAACGATTGGATGAGTTGGGCACAGAGGAGCGTTCATTACAAGCCACCCTTAAGCAGCTGGAGGCGGCGGTATCTTCAGTGGATACGCGGATAGAAAAAGCGGTGCTGCTCGCCCCTTTTTCCGGTGTTGTGACTCGTCGGTTTGCTGACCAGGGCTCGGTTGCGGGAGCTGGCGCGGCCATTGTCCGTCTTCAGCAAGAAGGCAGCATGGAAGCCCACGTAGGGGTGCCGGTCAAGCTGATTGAAAACTTTGTCCCCGGGCAGCAACAGCCACTTCAATTACATAAACAACTATTGGCGGCGACAGTGCTCACCGTAGGGGCGGACATTCATCCCGTCACCCGTACCGTTTCGGTTCGTTTATCTTTGCCTGAGTCGGCGCACGGCGTGAATGGTGATCTGGTCTATTTGAACGTTAACGAACAGGTGAGGGACGAAGGCTATTGGGTGTCGGCAGATGCGGTGACTGACGGCATCAGGGGGCTTTGGAGAACCTATGTATTGGTGCCCGCAGAGGACAAAATTCAATATGAAGGGGAGCCCACATTTATTATTCAGGCCCGCGATGTTCAGGTGGATTACGCCGATGAATCTCAAGTGTACATAAATGGCGCCGTTGAGCCGGGTGAATACATTGTCAGCGGAGGCCTGCACCGGGTAGCCCCGGGTCAAAGAGTACGTTTGAGCGGGCAGGGCTAAGGCGATGATTCAGCAGTTTGTAGAAAATGGCCGATTAATTGCCCTTACAATTGCCGTCATTCTCGTGGCGGGTTTAGGTGGTTTGTCGGCATTGCCACGCGCAGAGGATCCGCGAATCACCGGTCGTCTGGGCGTCGTCAAAACATTCTTCCCCGGCGCCAGTGCCGAGCGAATAGAAGCGCTCGTTTCGGAACCGTTGGAAAACAAGCTTAGAGAACTTTCTGAGATTAAGAGAATCTCCTCTGTCTCCAGTGCAGGAATTTCGGTAATAACGATTGAGCTAAAAGATCGGGTGGGGGATAGAGAGAAGCCCGCAGTATGGTCGCGGGCGCGAGATCTATTGGGTGAAGCTCAGGTGAGTTTGCCGAGTGGCGTATTGAAACCTGAACTGAGCGATGACCGTGGGTTTGCTTACACTTTGTTGTATGCGCTCAAGTGGAGCGGCAAGGGCGAGCCGGAGCCCAGTGTGCTGGGGCGTTATGCAAAGGAAATGGAGAGCAGGCTTCGGGGAATTTCTGGTACTGAGTTGGTGGGTATCTACGGCCAACCCCAAGAGGAAATATTGATCGAGCTTAACAGTGCAAAATTGACAAGCCTGGGGTTAAGCACTGCGGCAGTGGGTATCGCGGTGGAAAAGGCTGATGCAAAGGTCGCTGCAGGACAGTTGAACAATAGTTATAGTCGAATGGCCGTGGAAGTGGCAGGTGAATTTTCGGATTTAGAACGGATTAGACGTATCCCGCTTTTGTCCAGTCGCGGGTTGGATGTACGTCTCAGTGATGTTGCTGAGGTCTATCGCCAAGAAAAGACACCGATTTCCACCCTGGCAATTATCGATGGCGAGAGAAGTGTGGTGGTCGGTGCTCGCATGTTGCCTGATCAGCGTGTCGATACGTGGACAAAGCAAGTGGAGTCTGAACTGGATCGGTTTTCAGCAATACTTCCCGCCAATGTCGTAGTGAAGGAACTCTTTAATCAGGATGATTATACGCAGAATCGTTTAGGGGAGTTGTTTTCGAATATCAGCCTGGGTTTTGCAATTATACTGGTTGTGTTGTTTTTCACCTTGGGTTTTCGTTCGGCCCTCATTGTGGCGGCGGCTCTGCCCCTGACGGTCATGTTTACTTTGGCTGCGATGAAATATTTTGGTTTGCCGATTCATCAGATGTCAATTACAGGGCTTATTGTTGCTCTGGGCATAATGGTCGACAATGCCATTGTGATGGTTGACTCTATCGCTCGAGAGCGCAACCGTGGCGCCAGTGCGGTAGACGCAGTCACGGGGTCTGTTAAACATCTTTGGATGCCGTTGTTAGGCTCGACCTTAACGACTATTTTGGCGTTCATGCCAATTGTTCTAATGCCGGGCTCGGCGGGTGAATTTGTCGGAGGCATTGCCCTCTCTGTTATATTTTCGTTAGTTGGCTCTTATCTAATTTCCCATACGGTGATTGCCGGAATGGCGGGGCGTTACTTGCGCCCAGAGACAGAACAAAAGCAATCAAGATCGTGGTGGCAGTCCGGGGTACATTTCGATTTTCTGGCTCGCAGATTTGAGAACTCTCTTCAGTGGGCACTTTCTTATCCAGAAAGAACCCTGGCTGCGGTCGTGTTGGTGCCTTGCCTGGGTTACATCGCCGCGGGAAGCTTGACCGAGCAGTTTTTTCCCGCATCAGATCGGGATATGTTTCACATAGAGGTTTTTTTACCCTTACATAGCAGCGTTGTGGCGACACAGAAAGCCACGCAAGATATTTCTGAAACCCTCAGTGTTCAGGAAGATATTGAATCTTTACATTGGTTTGTGGGTGCCAATGCCCCATCTTTTTATTACAACATGATGGAAAACAAGGACGGCAGTGCGAATTACGCCCAGGCCATGGTAACGGCCAAAGACTTTAAAGCAGCCAATCGACTCATTCCTCAGTTACAAATTGAACTGGATAAAAAGTTTCCAAAAATACAGATTTTGGTTCGAAAATTAGAGCAGGGACCGCCAGTCAATGCCCCTGTCGAGTTTCGGCTTTACGGCCCCAATTTGAACGTGCTTAAAGACTTGGGTGATCAGCTGCGCAGAGTGATGCTTGAGACTAATGATGTTGTGCATGCTAGAGCAACTCTGGCGGGTGCGGTGCCAAAAATCTGGTTCAATGTTGATGAGGAACTTAGTCAGCAAAGTGGTTTGGCGTTGCGGGACCTGTCTTCGCAATTGCAGGATTCAATAGATGGTGTTGTAAGGGGTTCTGTGTTGGAGGCTACGCAGTCTTTGCCGATTCGTATTCGTATCGCCAGTGATGACAGGAAGGAGATGTCTTCAATTGAAAACTTGAACTTTGTGTCTCCACTGAATTACTCAGAAATAGGGACGCCTGCGCGTTCGGAATTTGTAGGCATCCCACTGAGTGCCATTGGGGAGTTGAAAATCTCTCCCGCCAGAGGGGCCATTCCTCGTCGCGATGGCCAGCGCATTAATACTGTGCAAGGCTACATTCGCGATGGTGTATTGCCCGCTGATATCACAGAGCGAGTCAGTAATAACCTAGAACGACAGGGTTTTGAAATTCCCCCGGGCTACCGATTGGAGTTGGGTGGAGAGGGCGCGGAGCGCAATGATGCTGTAGGCAAATTAATGTCTTCGGTCGGCGTAATTGTTGTCCTGCTTGTATTAGTGGTTGTGTTGTCATTCAATTCTTTCCGGCTTAGCGGTATTATTTTTGCGGTGGCAATGCAGGCAGCAGGTTTGGGTTTGCTGAGTGTGTTTTTGTTTTCTTACCCCTTTGGTTTTACCGTGATTATCGGGTTGTTGGGATTGATTGGTTTGGCAATTAATGCAGCGATAGTGATATTGGCGGAGCTTAAAATTGATCCGCGTGCTGTAGAGGGCGATAGAGACGCGATTATTGCGGGTGTAACGAGGTGCTCCAGGCATATCACCTCAACAACGATTACAACTATGGGTGGATTCCTGCCTTTAATCATTGCTGGTGGTGGTTTTTGGCCACCATTTGCGATTGCAATCGCAGGGGGTACCTTGTTGACGACTCTGGTTTCATTTTATTTTGTTCCCTCCGCTTTTTTACTTTTTTCAAGGAAAAGAGCATTTGAGCTCAGTGGTGGAGCACAAGAGCTTGAGGTGTTTGCGCAGGTCGCCGAGAATAAGGTTTAATACGATTTTCAAGTCAGCTTATAAATTAAGCCAGATTCTTGTTGAGGTGCACGTTTCAAATGCAGGTAAAAAAACAGCCAAAGCATTTTTCATTGCAGGCGGGCAGCGAAGCGCTGGCAACAATAGAGTCGGAGGGCTTTAGCGAAGATAAGGTGGGCTCCATGATCGGGGCGTCTGGCGGCCCCAAATGGCTGGTTTTATCTGCGCTGGATCAGTGGTTGGCGGGTGAGTTTTTCAAGCAGCGTACCAAGCCAATTTATACCTTGGGGTCTTCTGCCGGCGCCTGGCGCCATATTGCCTATGGAGTTGCGGACAATGTCGCCGCGCTTCAGCGTTTCGAATCCAGCTACATCAATCAGCGTTATGAAACCAAGCCGACCCCTGCAGAGGTCAGTCAAGAGGGGCGGGATATATTGCGTCATGTGCTCGGGGCCAGCGGTATCGCAGAGGTAGTTAACAACCCCGTATGGAAAACAAACCTTTCAACCGTTCGCAGTCGTGGCTTGTTAAAGCAAACCAATAAGCTAGCCCTGGGGGCGGGTCTTTTGGCGACAGGTCTGGGGAATATGTCATCCAGGCAGCACTTGCGCTTTTTCTTTGAGCGCGCGGTGTTTTCGCCCGGGGCCGGTCCTGGGGGGGATTTCCATTTTAATGATTTTGTGACACATCAGGTTCCTTTGACAGAGGCGAATTTGTTGGAGGCTGTGCTGGCCAGTGGTTCTATTCCCCTTGTGATGGAGGGCGTTGATGAAATTGAAGGAGCTCCGCCGGGCATGTATCGCGATGGTGGATTCCTGGATTATCATTTCGACTTCAATTTTGATACCCCGGAGGGTCTGGTCTTCTATCCTCATTTTTATTCACACCTCTCGGCGGGTTGGTTTGATAAGTTTGCCCCTTGGCGCCAGGTGCCGCGCTCAAACCTTAAGAATGTGCTTATGCTCTCGCCTAGTGAGTCCTTAGTGGCCAGCATGCCGGGGGGTAAGATCCCCGATAGAAATGATTTCAAACGCTTAGATAATGACCAGCGCATCGCTAATTGGAACAAAGTCGTCGATCTTGGCCGAATGATGGCGGATGAATTTGCCGAATTTGTAACGCAGAACCGCATTCCGGATGTCACCCACCCTCTTAGGGGGTAGTTGCGGAGCTCCCTACTGGTGGATTGTAGTTTTTGACAGGCGCCCTTGGTGAGGCGAAATGGCGTAAAAAAAGAAGTATCGTCCTTTGGCGTTTAGATAGTCATTTGGGGGTGACAAACCTTCTTCTCGAATGCCCCCGTCAGGGGGCATTTTTTTTATTTCGCTTTTGTGACAAAAACCACTTGCACGAAAACATTTCGTCCCTATAATGCGCCTCTCTTTCGAGGTACAGCCGAGCTGGCACTGAGAGGGAGGGGCCCAAAAAACCGGTGGTTTTTGAAAGCGGGTCCAGCGAGTAAAAACTTTATGAAATTAAGTATTTACAAGCGAAATTAGATGCGTATAATGCGCATCTCGGTTTGAGGCAAGCCCTCGCCGATTAGCTCTTTAACAAGATAATCAAGCAATGCGTGTGGGCACTTGCAGGATGATTCAACACATTGAATTATCAGATGTAAGTGACTCACAGAAAATTATGTTTTTGTAGTTTTTTTGATTCAAATGCGTCTGAGCACAAATTAGATGGTTTTCGATCTTAGGATTGAAGATTGTCGACTGATTTTAAACTGAAGAGTTTGATCATGGCTCAGATTGAACGCTGGCGGCAGGCCTAACACATGCAAGTCGAGCGATAACGGCCTTCGGGCTTATTAAAGCGGCGGACGGGTGAGTAACGCGTGGGAATCTACCCAGTAGTGGGGGACAACAGTTGGAAACGACTGCTAATACCG
>CAJWCA010000107.1 GCA_913020395.1 uncultured Cellvibrionales bacterium
TCGGCGATTTCTTTGGAGAATCGGGTTCTGGCTTTGCCCAGCAGTGTCGTCTTTCTGCGGCGGGAATTCCTCAAATTACCGTGGTCCATGGCAGCGCCACCGCGGGCGGCGCCTATCAGCCCACCCTGTCTGACTATCTAATTTTGGTACGCAAGCAATCCACCATGTATTTGGCGGGGCCGCCCTTGCTAAAGGCTGCCACCGGAGAAATTGCCACCGATGAAGAGCTAGGCGGCGCCGAAATGCATAGCGAAATCGCTGGCACCAATGACTATCTGGCCGAGAACGACGCCGATGGCATTCGAATCGCACGTGAGGTAACACAAAAATTGGGCTGGAATAGAAACCAGCCACTGCGCACAGAGGCGGCTTATAAAGAACCACTCTACGCCGCCAGTGAATTGCGCGGTATCGTGCCCGAAGATCCAAAAACGCCCTTTGATATGCGCGAAGTAATCGCGCGAATCGCCGACGGCTCCGATTTTTTGGAGTTTAAAGGTGAATTCGACAACGGCACCTTATGTGGCCACATGGATATCGAAGGTCTCCCCTGCGGAGTGATTGCCAATAACAGCCCGATTACCGCAAAAGGTGCCGCCAAGGCTGCACAATTTATTCAGCTGTGTGAGCAATCGGGTACACCTTTATTGTTCTTAACCAATACTACCGGTTTTCTGGTTGGCACCGAACCTGAGCAGGCTGGCATCATTAAACACGGTGCCAAATTTATTCAGGCTGTTACCAACTGCACTGTGCCCAAAATCTCCATCATAGTCAGTGGCTCCTATGGCGCGGGTAACTATGCCATGGCGGGTCGCGGTATGGATCCACGTTTTCTTTTTGCCTGGCCTCGCAGCGTGGTATCCGTCATGGGGCCCGCGCAGGCAGGTAGTGTCTTACGTCAAGTCGCCGAATCCAAAATGGCTCGCATGGGTGAAATTACCGATGAGATGCGCGGCATGGTTGACGCAATGGAGAAAGACACCATTGAGACCATGGAAGCCAAATCCAATGCGCTGGCCAATACTGCGCGGGTTTGGGACGACGGCATAATTGATCCTGCCGATACTCGCTCGGTGGTGGCCTTTGCCTTAAGTGTTTGTCGCGAAGCCGATGAGCGACCGGTCAATACCAATACCTTTGGTATTGCACGTTTCTAACCGTTTTTAGGAATCCTTATGAGCAAGATTACAAAAATACTGGTTGCCAACCGTGGCGAAATTGCCGTACGGGTAATGCGCACAGCACGCGAATTGGGTTACCGGACAGTCGCCGTTTACAGCGAAGCCGATGCCGACGCCCTACACGTTCAGGAAGCCGATCAGGCCGTGTGTATCGGTGCGGCTGCAGTGGGTGAATCCTATCTCGTGGCCGATAAAATTTTAGCCGCAGCAAAACAAAGCGGCGCCGATGCCATCCACCCCGGTTACGGTTTTCTGTCGGAAAATGCCGAATTCTCAGAGGCTTGTGAATCGGCGGGCATTGTTTTCATTGGCCCGCGCAGTGAAGCCATTAAGCTGATGGGCAGCAAACGCCTTTCCAAGATTGCCATGTTGGAAGCCGATGTGCCTTGTATCCCCGGCTATCAGGATGCCGATCAGTCTGACGAGGTACTTCTGGCCAAGGCAGAAGGCATTGGTTTCCCCCTCATGGTTAAAGCCTCCGCAGGCGGCGGCGGCCGCGGCATGCGTTTGGTGTTTGAGCCTAGTGAGTTAGCAGAACAAATCCGCACCGCACGCTCGGAAGCGGAGAGTGCCTTTGGCAGCGGCGAGCTGATTTTAGAGCGAGCCGTCATTGAGCCGCGACATATCGAGATTCAAGTATTTGCCGACGAACACGGCAATGCAGTGTATCTGGGAGAGCGGGATTGCTCGATTCAGCGTCGCCATCAAAAAGTTGTGGAGGAAGCACCCTCTCCGTTTGTTGACCCAGAGCTTAGACAGCGCATGGGCGAGGCGGCAGTCGATGCTGCTAAAGCTTGTCACTATCGCGGCGCTGGAACCGTCGAATTCTTAGTCGACAAAGACAAGAACTTCTACTTTCTCGAAATGAATACACGCCTGCAAGTGGAACACCCGGTAACAGAACTCATCACCGGCCTTGACCTGGTGGCCTGGCAACTAAAAGTGGCCGCAGGCGAAACACTGCCCCTGACACAAGAGCAGGTCGAATTGAAAGGGCACGCCGTAGAAGTTCGACTCTATGCAGAAGACCCACGCAATAACTTCATGCCGCAAACAGGCACCATACGCCTGTGGGATTACCCTGAACGCACAGGCATCCGGATGGATCACGGCATTCAAACCGGGCAGTCAGTCAGCCCCTTCTACGACCCCATGATTGCAAAAGTGATTGCCTATGGTGACAACCGCAGCGAAGCGATTCGCCGTTTAGCATCGGCAGTGCAAGACACACAGTTGTTGGGCATGAATAACAACAAACTGTTTTTACAAAATGTATTGCGCCACGACGTGTTTGGTGCGGGTGAAGCCACCACGGCATTCATCGAGCAGCATTTTAGCACTGATGTCAGCATGGATCAGAAACAACCTTCAGCGGCCACTCTCGCCAAAGCCGCCCTGCTTTATTTTCAGCGGGCCATCAACGCCGGTCAGGATAAAAACTTCCACTGGAGTCGAGCGATTGCCCAGAGTTATGTTTACACACTGGCATTTGACGGCCAACCCCATGTCGTGACACTGAGTGAAAAAGAGCATCACTTTGAAATAAACATTGGTGAAGACAGCACCGTGATAGAGTTTGTTTCACTGGATAAAAACCATTGTGTGTATGTCGAAAACGGCGTACGTGAAACTCTGCACTTTGCGTTTGATGATAAAACGCTGTATCTCGATGACGGCACTGGCCACTTTGTCATCGAAGACGCAACCCATCAACCTGCAGCCGCAGCGGGTGGCGCGGGCAGTGGACAGGCCAAAGCATCAATGGATGGCGTTATTGTCGAGGTGTTGGTGAAAGAAGGGGATACCGTTGAAGCGGGTCAAACGCTGGTGGTGCTCGAAGCCATGAAGATGGAACACCCCATCAAGGCCGGCATCAGCGGTACGGTCAACACAATCAATTGCGAAGCCGGGCAGCAAGTAAAGTCCAAGCAGTTACTGGCTATGGTTGAGGGCGAGTAATCGGCGCCCCACAAAGGCACAAGTAAATACAGGAACAAGACTATGACAGATGTAATTAAAATTGCTAATTGCAGTGGCTTTTACGGCGACAAACTGGCGGCGGCAAAAGAGATGGTTGAAGGCGGCCCTATTGATGTCTTGACCGGCGACTATCTGGCCGAACTGACCATGGCCATTTTATATGGCCAGAAAATGAAACGTAACACCGGATATGTGGCTACGTTTTTAAAGCAGGTAAAACAAGTTCTGCAACCCTGCATGGAAAAAAACATCAAAATTGTTAGCAACGCCGGCGGGCTCAACCCCTCTGCGATGGCAGACGCCGTTAAAGAGATTGCCAAAGAGTTGGGGCTCGATGTCAAGGTGGCCTATATCGACGGCGATGACCTCGCACCGCGCATGCAGGAACTACAAGCTGAAGGCGAGAACTTTAGCAATATGGATACGGGCGTGAATCTCGCAGACAGCAAAAACACCTTGCTAACGGCTAACGCCTATCTGGGCGCCTGGGGCATCAAAGAGGCACTCGATCAAGGCGCCGATGTTGTGATCTGCCCACGGGTGACCGATGCCGCAGTTGTCATTGGGCCCGCCGCCTGGAAATTTAATTGGCAGCGCAGTGATTACGATGCTCTGGCTGGCGCCCTGGCCGCAGGTCATATCATTGAATGTGGTCAGCAGGCCACGGGTGGCAACTACTCGTTTTTCCAGGAAGTACCCAGTTTCGACAGCCCCGGTTATCCCATTGCTGAAATTGAAGCCAATGGTAATTTCACCATCACCAAACATCCCGGCACCTCCGGTTTAGTATCCGTTGGCACGGTTAAATCTCAGTTATTGTATGAGATCAGTGATCCGGCTTATCTGAACCCCGACGTCATCGGGCACTTCGATTCACTTCGCATTGAGCAGGCCGGTGACGACCGTGTTTATGTCACTGGCTGTAAAGGCTCCTGCCCGCCACCGAGCCACAAAGTGTGCATCAATACACTTGGCGGTTTCCGCAACGGCTTTGAAGTGTTGATTGCCGGCCTGGATATAGAGGCCAAGGTAAAAATATTAACCGATGCCTTTTTCAACAACATTGGTGGCAAAGAACAGTTTGACGATGTATCGATCGAGCTGATTCGCAGTGAAAAAGAAAATCCGCAGACTAACGAAGAAGCCTTTGCGCGCTTGAGAATCATTGCCAAGTCACGCAATAAAGATTTAGTTGGCAGACTGTTCAGCGCCAAAATGATCGAGATCGCACTAGGTAATATTCCGGGACTGGGTGTGATGAACCCTATTGGAAACGGCGAGAGCTTTCTGGCCTATTGGCCAAGCTTGGTAGATAGCCAATATATCACTGAGCGAGTACACATTAATGATCAGGTCATTGATGTAACACCGACCAACCAGCTCAAGCTGGAGCCCGTGAACCATCAAGTAGAAACCGCAACGGTAGCCCCCGCCCCCACCGACAAACTCGTCAGCATTCCCTTTGGACGCCTGTTTGGCACACGTTCCGGAGATAAAGGCGGCTGCGCTAATGTAGGCGTGTGGGCCACTAGTGATGCAGCTTATGGTTTCTTACACGAGTTTTTAACGGTCGATCGCCTGAAGACACTGATGCCGGATACCGCCGAGTTCGAAGTGGTGCGCTATGAGTTGGCTAACATCCATTCGCTTAACTTTTTTATCAAAGGCATTCTGGGTGAAGGCGTTGCCTCATCGGTACGCATGGACCCACAAGCAAAATCAATGGGTGAATATCTTCGCGCTAAAAACATAGATGTACCCGCCTCACTTGTGGAGCATTTGAACTAAGGTTGATTACTTAAATTCGGGTAAAACAAAGGGAAGTAAAATCTATGAGCCAGACTAACGATCTTAATCAGAATATTATTACCCGTGTGGCCATGGGCGACGTATTGCGTCGCCGCGCCCGAGATGCAGGTGAAAAGGAGGCGGTTGTTGAGTTTATCAACGGCGAGCGAGTAGCATTAAACTTTAATGAGGCCAACAACAAGGTCAATCAGCTTGCTCGAGGGCTGCGCAGCTTAGGATTGCAGCAGGGCGATCGGCTTGCCCTGGTCAGCGGCAATAGCATTAACTTTATGTTGACCTTATTTGCCTGCTACAAGACCGGCATTATCTGTGTGCCTATCAACTTTTTACAAAATCCTGACGATGTACGTTTCAACTTTGAACACGCGGAAGTCAAAGCGCTGGTTTACCAAGCGGAGCTGGAGAACTTATGTTGCCAATGCAGCGAAGGTCTGGGCGATGTGAAATACAAGATAACCATGGGTGTCAGCGAAGGTGCAGCCGATGCCACTTTACAGCAGCTGTGTGATGGGCAAAGTAATGAAGAGATACTCGACACCATCATTAATGACAGAGATGTGGCACAAATACTCTACACCAGCGGCACCACCTCGCGTCCCAAGGGCGTAGAAACCTCCCACCTGGCTCTTGTTCTGTCAAGTTTAAACACACCACTCACACTGGACATGACCCGAGGTGGTTCAGCCTTAAATGTGCTTCCCATGTTCCACACCACCGCCATTGGCGGCTTGTTATATTGTGTGCAAATGGCGGGGAGCTTTGTCATTCATTCAAGCTTCGACCCCGCTGCGGTTGTAGAGACCCTTGAGCAGGAAAAAATCAGCTCCGTGGTGATGTTGCCTATGATGTGGAACGCCTGTCTGGCAGTGCCCGGCATGGCTGAACGGGACTATAGCTCACTCACAACAGCGGTTTACGGCATGGCGCCCATGAGTGGTGACCTGCTGACAAAACTGCGTGCCGCCTTTGATTGCGACTTCCATCTGGGCAGCGGGCAAACAGAATTCACGCCCATTCCCTGCGTATTCTACGACCACAGCCCCACCCAATTTGGCGAAGGCAACTACTGGGGAATACCAACCCCCATAGCCGAACAAGCCGTTCTCGATGACAACGGCAAGGAATGTGCGGTGGGCGAAACGGGCGAAATCTGTTGGCGCGGCCCTCAGTCAATGAACGGCTACCTGAAAAACCCTGAAGCCACTGCCGAAGTACAAACCCATGGCTGGCATCACACCGGCGACCTCGGTTTTATCGATACCGAAGGTCAATTAATGTTTGTTGACCGCAAGAAAGACATCGTTAAATCAGGTGGTGAAAACGTGTCCAGCTGCAAAGTTGAGGGCGTGCTCACCGCCGTTGAAGGTGTTGCGTTATCGGCAGTCATCGGTTTGCCACACCCCCACTGGGGCGAGGCGATTTGTGCCGTTGTTCAGCCAATGCCTGGCGCAGAGCTTAACGAACAAGACATTATTGCCCACTGCAAAACACAGCTCGGAAAGTTTGAAGTACCCAAGGCTGTGGTATTTGTAGACACCATCGCCCTCACGGGTACAGCCAAGGTAAAAAAACCAGACTTACGTAAACAGTATGCCGATATGTTTATGGAGACCTGCTAAAAACCGTGTTGCAGGCACCCATCGACACCGAAGGTGTATCGCTAGATTCGCTTAGGCAACTTAACTAATTTGAACTAATTTGAGAGAAATACAATGAGTGAAAAGTTATCCCTGGAAGGACTGATTTTTGAAGCGGTTGTGCTGGAGGTTAAAGACCATGTCCTGAGCATTCGCCTCAATCGCCCGGAGCGCAAGAATGCGATAAACGCCGCGATGGCCGCAGAGATTATTTACGCACTGGACTACGCTAAACAGGAAAGGGATATCCGCGTTGTTGTACTGGCCGCTAATGGAGATACTTTTTGTGCCGGCGGCGACCTATCGATGATGAGTGGCAAGGCGGTAGAAACAACCTCAACGGTGCCCGTGCGTGGCGGCAGTGACGATATTGCCCTGCGCTTTCGCCACCTCAACAAACCGAGCATTGCCTGTGTGCAGGGCAATCTTTTTGCCGGTGCACTGTTATTCCTCTGTAATGTTACCCACGCGATTGCGGCAGAAGGCGTGAAGTTTTCGGCACCGGAGATCAAGCGCGGCATTTGGCCATTTATGGTTATGGGTGGCCTGTTCAGGGTAATGCCTCAACGTGCAGCGCTGGATTTTGTGATGCGCGGCAATTCGATCAGCACCGCAAAAGCGGAAAAATGGGGTTTGATCAATGAGGCGGTGCCGGCGGACGAATTAGAACATCATGTTAAAAGCCTGGCGACAGAATTGGCTAGCCTGGCTCCCGGTTCAATGAGTATGGGACTGGCGGCGTATGTACAACAAGATGCAATGGACTTTGATAACGCCCTTCCCTTCCTGCGTACGCAATTGGATGCTTGCCTGACTAGTGAGGATGCCAAAGAAGGGATCACGGCATTTTTGGAGAAACGTGAACCCAAGTGGGACTAAAAAGGGCAAGTACAGGCTCAGGCGCTTAAAACCCTGTCACCTGTGTGACAGGTAGAGCCAAGGCTTTATCTCTACTATTTCAGAATCTATTAGCCAGATCTGAATCAGGACGAGACCCCATGCTCTCTCACGTAAAGCCCTTCATATTTTTACTCTCTCTCACGCTCTCTAGCAGCCATGCTCAAGGCGAGCAGCCCGACCCTGCTGCTGATATCAATCACATGCCAATCACCCTCTGGAGCGAGGGTGTGCGCTTAGCGGGTGATATCTACAAACCCAGCACTCTACAAGCCGACAAGACGCTACCCGGCATTCTACTAGTGCCAGGTTGGGGTGGAAGCAAGGCTAACCTCGGCAAGAACTACGCACCTCAGTTTGCCGAGGCGGGATTTATTGTTCTTACTTTCGACTTTAAAGGCTGGGGTGAAAGTGACGGGCCCCTTCTTGCCTCAGAGAAATTAGACCGCATAGAAGAGACACAAACGGATAGTTTCGAGGCGAGTCATGTTCGTAAAGTGGTCAACCCACGTTCAATGTCAGCCGACGTTCGTGCCGCCCTTCACTACTTAGGTGCAGAACCCGGCGTTACCCCCAGCAATCTCGGTATCTGGGGCACGTCAATGGGCGGCGCATTAGCTCTGGCAGCCAGTGCAGAAGACCATCGGGTTAAGGCGTTGGTGAATCAAATGGGACCCGTAAACACACAATACAATTTACGCAATCTTCCCGACGCTGCATTACAACACGCAGAGGCACAGGCCGCGCGCGGTGAAGCGCCTCCCTACCCTGGCCCCAACTCAAAACTCAGCCCTCAACTGCAGGGTTTTCCCGACTGGGTTGCAATGAAACGCTTCACGCCACTTGCCCAGCTTGAGAACCTTCAGGCGGCAACCTTGATCATCGATGCAGAAAAGGAATCTCTGTTCGAAATTAAAAAAAATGGTCAGCTGGTTTACCAAGACATAAAAGAACGCCTGCCATCTCGATACCTCGTATTACCTGGGGGGCATTACGATCTGTATAAAGGCGACAGCCTGAGTACCGCGAGGTCATCAGCGTTAGAGTGGTTTGTGACCCACTTAAAACCTTAAGTTTGTCTTAAAAGCAGGAAATCAATAACGATGAAAACCATCGCCAAAGTCTGCTCCGTGACGATCATTGCTCTAATCTGCTTAGCGCTATTTGCAAAGTACTGGTTTCTGAGCGGAGATAACATTTCTCCACCCAAGCTTCCCGGCATCACGGAAAACGGTACCGTTCTGCATCAGGGGCACGAACGTCAGTGGTTATCCTATGTTCCTGCCAGTCAAACCGATAAACCTCAGTTACTGCTATTTTTTCGTGGGTCGGGTGCCGATGGAGCTATGGCTCGATCAGGAACGTATTACCGCTTTGACCTTCTTGCAGAGCAGCACGGTTTTATCGTTGTTTATCCGACCGGATTCGAAAAAAACTGGAATGGCTGCCGCAAAGCCGCCAGCACCAGCGCCAACCTGCAACAGATTGATGATGTGGGATTTGTTCGCAAACTGATTACTGAGATGTCAACCCGGTATGGTATAGACGAGCAAGGTGTATTTGTCGCCGGCATGTCCAATGGCGGGCACATGGTGTATCGACTTGCCTATGAAGCCCCAGAATTAGTAACGGGCGCTGCGGCGATTATGGCAAATTTGCCTACAGACGCAAATTCAGAATGTAAACCCGAAGCTCAGCCAGTTCCCATGATGATACTCACAGGCACCGCGGACCCTATCAATCCTTATAATGGTGGCGAGGTAACTGTTTACGGCGAGAGTCGGGGCACCGTGAAATCTGCGTTCAATAGCGCACGGTATTGGGCAGAATTAAACGACCATTCAGGGAAAGGCAACAATAAGGTCTGGCCTAAATCTCAGTCGGCAGATGAAACGTCGGTTGAAAGCTTGCACTGGGCCGAACCAGACAAGTTTCCCGTCACCCTACTGACAGTTCACGGCGGTGGGCACACGTTCCCCAATCTGCTGTACTCAGCACCCCGCATTCTCGGCACCACCAGTCATGAACTGGATGCCGCCGAAGTCATTTGGGCGTTTTTTAGTGAGCTATAGATGAAGATCTTCAATCTCTGCGGTGTTCTTGCCGCCACTTCTTCGGCGACTTATTTTCACAGCGCGTAAAAAAACGACTAAAAGAACTCTGATCATTGTAGTTAAGCAACTCCGCAACCTCCATCAGTGACAAGGTGGAGTATTGCAGGTAGTGTTTGGCTCGATGCAATCGCACCTCATCCAGTAAACGTTTGAAATTTAAATCCCACTTATCCAGGCGCCGCTGAAATGTACGTTTATTACAAGCCAGATAAGTGGCCACACGATCAATCGATGGGTCTCCAATGTCGAGTGTGTGACCAATAAGATTTTTCAAACGCAAGGTGAAATCGTGACGGGATTCATTAAAACTGTCGTGCACCTCCTGTCTCAGTTGACGATTCAGCTCACTGTTGGAGTGAGGCATAGGGCGCAGCAACGTTTCGGTATCGAATTCCAAACCATTCCAGTCGGCGTTAAAAAAAATGGGAAAACGCAACGCCCGCTTTAAGAGTTTGCTATCGGGCGGTTCTCGAAACATTAAGTGCACCGCGTTTGGAAAGACCGTGTTGTCGCTTAACACTCTTAGAATGTTCACATCCAGACCAATGCTATGCAGGTAAACCTGATAAAGAGATTCGTCGGCGGCGGGATAGAGGATGGTGTTTTTCAAATAGGTTTTGTCCCCGTCACGCTGCAAGGTTACCAAGCCCGTCTTTGTGTGAATTTGAAGGAAACGAGCGAAACTGCCAATCGCCTCTAAGGCATTGCTTGAGGTGGAGGTGATCACACTCAGAATACCGTATTGCTTCTCGGGTTTTTTCTTCAGAGCCACTAAAAAACCAAAGTGAGGGCAGGCCAGCCAATCGGCCGCCAGATTCCACAGCTGAATGACTAGCTGATATTCAATAAATTCCTGTTTTTGCAGCTGTTCAGTATTGGGGATTTTCAGGTGACGATAAAAATCCTGGGGATCCCCACCCAACTCCACTACCGTTTCGTCAAAGCCATTCAGTGCCTGACTGCGAATCACAAACTCGCTCACGGCTCTACCCCTTGCCCAAATCGATACCTGATCATATGTCGTTAAATGCTAAGAATCAAAACCTCCCGACAGTTATTTTGTGCACATCAACACCGAAACCCGGCACAAGGTACCCCCATGAAGCATTCAAGAATCTCGCAAATTACTTTTTTGACAGCCGCCCTGGCCTCAACTCAGAGCCTTCCCGCACTAGCCGCAGGTGACAATGCCCCCCCGCAAACCTTCACCGCCGCTCACGAAGAAGTAGATCTCAGCCCAGATCGCTCACTGCGTGCCAGCACTAACCTTCAGCGCGACGAGCAAGCCAAAGAAGAGCTGGGTTACAGCCTCGGAATGCAAGCCTACACCTACGGCCTCCCCTCCATGCGCTTTGAGGAGTTTCGCTATGGGTTAAACCTATTAGCACTAGCCCACGCCAGGCGGGAGTTGAATACGTTCAGCCAATCCTCCCACGACGGCGCCCAATTCAATGAGCTTGTGCACGTGCGCTCGCTGTCCACCCCCAGCCTAAAACTGGGCGTCACTCCCAACAACGATACGCTGTACAGTTCGTGTTTTTACCAACTGAAAAACGAGCCTCTGGTACTCACGATACCCGACATTCAAGACCGTTATTATTCCGTGCAAATTGTTGACGGCAATCTCAGTAACGTTGCCTACCTCGGCACCCGTGCCACTGATTCCCAGCCTGGAAAATACGCTTTGGTAGGCCCCGACTGGACAGGCGACTTACCTGCGGACATTACCCGAATTGACGTGCCCACCAACGAGGGCTTTTTCGCCCTGAGAATTCTCACCGATGGCGGGAAGGATACCGAAGAGGTCACCACTCTTCAGAAGCAATTCGAAGCTCGTCCCCTGTCGGCAGAACTGAATGGCACCGTGGTACAAGAATGGCAGGACTTCCCGCGCCCCGCTACCGAAGGAGAACTGCCTGACTACGCCCGCATTGTGGATTTTGCCCAACGCAACCCACCCCGCAATGCAGCCGGTCGCGCGATTTGGGATAGTTTCAAACATTTAGGTTTGTCATTAGACGAGCCTTTTAAGCCGGAGCACATAGACCCTGCCATTAAGCGCGGCATGCAACGAGCCATAGCCGCTACCCGCGACCTGATTGCCTGGAAAGTTAAATACCGAGGCCACAAATCCAAAAGCATGTGGAATGTTGATTTAGTGGGTGGACGTTACGGCCAGGATTATCTCGCTCGCGCAGAAGGGGCCATTCAGGGTTTAGTTGTGCATAGCGCTGCCGAAGGTATGTACTTCCACACTTACCATGATGGCGCCGGCGAGGCGCTCAACGGTCAACACCAATACACCCTCACATTCAGCCCCGATCACCTGCCACCGGTTGATGCTTTTTGGTCTCTCACCGGTTACACCGACGACTACAACCTGGTGGAAAACGAGTTCCAACGCTACAGCATTGGCGATCGCACCGGCGGGCTCAGCTACAATAAAGATGGGTCACTTACGCTGCACATTCAGTCCAGCATGCCGGAATCAGGTGGCAATAATTGGCTGCCTGTACCGGACGGTGAGATGTTCCGCCTAAACCTTCGTATGTATATGCCTAAACCCGGCGTGTTAACAAAAGAAAGCATAGAGCACTACGTGCCGCCGGTAGTCAAAACCACCCACTCAATGGCTGCGAAGTAGCGACAGCTTGTCGTTAAATGCTAAGAACTGTGATTGAGCATTGTTTAGCCTGAACGTACCAACAAAAGACAGGGGACTCACCCCGCGACCCACACATCACTATGATGTCACAAGAGGCAGAGTTATGAAGTTGACCCAACACTCCACCACCAAAACAATCGCCACAAAAGCGCCCATTGCGGCGGCCATTGCCCTGATCAGCAGTGTCACCTGCGCTCAGGAGTTCACCCTGGAAGAAATTGTTATTACTGCGCAAAAACGCTCACAAAGTCTGCAAGACGTGCCCATTTCTGTCAGCGCAATGGGGGGAGAAAAAATCGCGGAGGCCGGTATTGAGAATCTCCAAGACTTATCCGCCTATGTGCCGAACTTAAAAATCGTTGAAGGTGGCATTGTGCCGCAGCTGTTTATCCGGGGTATCGGCTCCAGTGCCAATCAGGGTTTTGACCAGTCGGTGGGCACTTATTCTGATGGCATTTACATGGGCCGAAGCCTTCAGTCGAGAGCGTCGTTTATGGACTTGGAACGGGTTGAAGTGCTGCGCGGCCCCCAGGGCACCCTCTACGGTCGCAACGCGACCGGTGGTGCGGTCAATATCGTCACCCGACGCGCCAGCCTCGATGGCGTCGAGTTTCAGCAGGATTTCAGCACCGGCAACGCCGGCTTGTTTAAATCTCGCACCATGGTCAATCTACCGCTAACGGATACTCTGGCGGCCAAAGTTAACTACCTGGTTTCCGAGCGAGATGGCTTTATCGAGAACACCGGCCTCGGGGCTGATTTTGGCAGCGAAGAGCGCGACAGCGCGGTGATCGATCTGCTCTGGCAGGCCAGTGATGCGCTGAGCGTCGACTACCGCTATGAAAAGGCGGAGATGCGCGACAGCCAAAACTTCGAGCAGATTACCGAGCTTAACCCCGACGCGCTGCTGTTTGGTTTTACCGACATCAACCAGTGGTCAACCGAGGGCTTTCCCACCGAGTGGGGCAGCAACGTGATCAGCAAGGACTTCGGGGAACGAATGGAGGTTGAGCATCACGTCCCGGAGATCGAAGCAACCGAACTGCACGAACGAATCGAGCGCGGCGATAAGCTGGTGATCTTAGACACACGGACCCCAGAGGAGTACCAGCGGTTCTGCATCCCCGGCGGCCGAAGCGTGCCCGGTGGCGAGCTGGCCCTGCGCGTTACCGACATCACCAAAGACCTGGACAAGGACACGACAATCATTGTTAACTGCGCCGGCCGGACCCGTAGCGTCATCGGCACCCGCGTGTTGCAACGCATGGGCTGGACCAACATCTTTGGGTTGAAGAACGGAACCTCCGGCTGGCTGCTGGCCGGCTACG
>CAJWCA010000108.1 GCA_913020395.1 uncultured Cellvibrionales bacterium
ATAAAATAAAACAACATAGTCATTAATGTTGAATGTGGATATATCAATTATAGAATTATTTATACTAAATAATAATTCTTTATACATAGATCCTTGATCGACATAAATCGAATAAAAGTTCAAAAAGTCCTTGATTTAGTGCGATCTGAGGTTTACAAATTAGTTCAGCAGAATAAATAGTCTGTTGTAATAAATTAAACCTTGGGTGAGTGCTAGTACAAAGCCAGACGTTGGCCCCCGGGTTTCTCGCGATTCATAACGCAATAACGATAAAGAGGAAGACGAGGCATGCGAGCTATAGAAACGACACAAAAATTATTGGGGCTGAGTATTGCGGCCCTGACTGCCGCCGGCTTGCCAGGCATGGCAACGGCGGCCATTTTGGAAGAGGTGGTGGTGACCGCCCAAAAGCGCGAACAGAACCTGCAGGATGTGGGTGTTTCAGTGAGTGCCTTCACCGGCGATCAAGCCCGCGCCCTGGGTTGGTCCAGCAGTGAGGATGTTGCCGCGCAAACGCCGGGGCTGATTGCCACCTCTTTTTCGGGTGACTCCTCCGTATCCATTTTTACCTTGCGTGGCGTTGGTCAAAATGACTTTGCCGACCACCAGGAAGCGCCCAGCGCAATGTATGTAGACGGCGCCTATGTCGCCAGCACCGGCGCGGCGGGTTTCCAGATGTTTGATCTGGAGCGTGTGGAAGTGTTGCGCGGTCCTCAGGGCACCTTATTTGGGCGCAACGCCACCGGCGGCCTGGTGCACATTATCAACAAAAAACCCGGAGAAAACTTTGAAGCCTATGTTGACGCCACCCTCGGCGACTTCAACCAGCGTCGCCTTGAAACAGCCGTGGGTGGTGCGTTAAGTGAGGGCGTTAACGGTCGCATCTCGCTGTTGAAAGATGACGCCGACGGCTATTTCAACAACCTAGCGGGAGAAGATGCGCGCAATCGTGACCTGTTGAGCTGGCGCGCGCAACTGGAGCTTAACCCCAATGAATCCACGGTGATTAACTTGAAAGCGTGGGGCAATGTGGTGGATAAAAATATTGCTGGCGCCTACGATTTTCGACCCGCTTTTCTTGAGGTGGGCGATGTCGAGACCGACTGGCAAGGCACTGGAGATGAATCGCCTAATGCCAACGAGGGTGTGCAGAACCCTCTGGGCGTGATTGATAAAGACGCCAAGGGTTACAGCGCCACGGTGACTCTGGAGCTGGATAATATTACCTTGACGTCCATCAGCGACTTTCAGGATTTGAGTAAGTTTTATCTAGAGGATTCCGATGGCAACTCCAGTCGGTCGCTGGAGTATTGGTCCGATCAGGACACTCAGCAATTCTCGCAGGAATTACGTGTAAACGGCGAGAGCGACAGCACGCGCTGGGTGGCTGGCTTTTACTACTTGAATATTGACGGTGAATATCAATCTCGCCTGGATATGCCGACCTTTGGTGGCTCCAGCAACAACGACTTCACGCTGGAAACCACGTCCTGGTCTGTGTTTGGCCAGCTTGAACATAGTTTTAGCGAATTCCTCAATGTGACCGCCGGCCTGCGTTGGGTGGATGACAAAAAGGATTACGCCATCGACAGCTTCTGCGAACCGGTGCCGACACTGGCGGTGGGGGCATACTTTAACGACGACAGCGAAAGCGGCTATTTTGGGGCGAATGACTGTTCCTGGTTCAGTTCATTTGACCCGGCCTCTCCCATCATTGTGGAAATCGATGAGGTAATTAAACAGAGCCGTCACGACAAGGATTTCTCGGGCAAGCTGCAGCTGGATTACACCCCGAGTGAGGACCTGCTGTTTTATGCCAGCATAAGTCGGGGTATGAAGGGTGGTGGTTACACTGCGCCTCTGGACGGCTTTCTTCCAGCAGACGAGTTGGCCTATGAGCCTGAAATTCTCACCAGCTATGAAGGTGGTTTTAAGTCAACGTTCATGGAGGGTCGGGCGCGCCTAAACGCCAGTGTGTTCTATTACGATTACAGCGACTATCAGGCGTTTGTCTTTCAGGGCCTGACCTCGGTGGTTCGCAATCACGATGCAACCATCAGTGGTGCGGAACTTGAGTTTTACATTTCACCTTCCGAGGGATGGGATATTTCTCTAGGTGTGTCGGCGCTCGACGCCAGTGTGAAAGATGTTGAGGTGTCACCCGGTAATTTTCAGGATCAGGACATGATCACCGCACCCGACCTTACGGCCAATTGGCTGGTACGCAAATCCTGGGCGCTGAACAGTGCTGAAGTCGCACTGCAGCTTGATGGGCAGCGAGTAGGAGAGCAACAATACAACACGACCAACAGTGCTCTCACTCAAGGTGATGCGTACACGCTGTGGAATGCCAAGGCGACTTATCTGGCAGAACATGGCGGCAACCAATGGGAACTTTCCTTGTTTGCCAAGAACTTTGGTGATGAGGAGTACAAGACCTACGCCTTCGATCTGGGCGCCTTCTTTGGCTATACCCTCGAAGTGTACGGTCCACCCCGCTGGATCGGGGCCCAAGTGCACTACACCTGGAACTGAGTTTAAGACCCTCTTGGCTGCGCCTTCGGGCGCGGCATTTTATCTGTGATTTCTGGAGAACTTATGACTTGCCAAAGCATAGGTGGGGCGGCTGTTGCCCCTATTTTAAGTCGAGCTCAACTTCGCGATGAGTTTCTCGCCGCCAGCCCGTTTGCCGATTGGGCATTTGAACCGCTGCAAGCCGATGCTTCATTTCGTAGCTATTGCCGTTTGAGTTTGGAAGAGCGTCGAGTGTTATTGATGGATTCACCGCCCGATAAAGAAGACATCGCGCCCTATTTGAAGGTGGACGATTATCTGTTGTCGATCGGTTTGCGTGCGCCAAAAATTCTGCATCTGGATGCCGAGCAAGGCTTTGCCATTATTGAAGACTTCGGTCTGCAAACTTATACCCATTTGTTGAATCAGGGGTGCGACCCCCAGCCCCTCTATACATTGGCGGTGGATGCCCTTAGTCATTTGCATGAGCGATTGCCTCTGGCAAACATCGATCTGCCGAGATACGACGAAGGTTTTTATCGGGACGAAGCTTCACTGTTTGTGGATTGGTATTGGGCCGCGAGGACTGGCAGGCCACCGAGCGCGTCGATGCGAGAGGAGTTCTTGCAGCTCTGGGAATCTCTCTTGGTCAAAGTGTCTACGGCAAATGAGTGCATGGTGCTGCGGGATTACCATGTGGACAACCTGATCCTCGTTGACGAACAGCCAGGCCGTAAGGGTTACGGCTTATCTTCCTGCGGGTTGCTGGATTTTCAGGACGCGCTCATCGGTTCGCGAGCGTATGACTTGGTGTCTCTGCTTGAAGATGCCCGCCGCGACGTGGACCGAGCGATGGCGCGCGAACTGGTAGAGCATTTTGTGCGTGACTTTAGTCCGACCGAAAAAGCACAGTTTTTGTATGACTACCGGGTGCTGGGCGCGCATCGCCACGCCAAAGTTATCGGTATTTTTGTACGTCTGGCCGTGAGAGATAGAAAAGTTCATTACTTGAACTATCTGCCTCACGTGCAAAAACTGTTTGCTCGCGCCTTGCAGGATCCCGCAATGGCTCCAATGGCAGATTGGTTGGCGAAAAACCATCCGGGTGATCTCGATCAGCCCTTGAATTTTGACACAGAGTCACTGCGCCTGAAATTGTGCGCATGAATTTATTGAGAGAGTAATTTGCAATGAAAGCTTTACAACTTTGCGAACGCAAAATCTTCTACAACAACGCGCTGCAAGCGTCGGCGGCAAGGGCTTTCTTGCCGGTGGTTAACCCCGATACCAATGAAGCGATCGCAAGTATTGCTAACTGCCCCGGTGAAGAAATTGAGGTGGTTCTTAATGCGGTGAATGCTGCGCAGTCCCAGTGGTCGCAGATGGATGTGAAAACGCGTTCATCCTACCTGCACAAAATTGCCGATTCCATCGAGCGAGCGGATCATCGTGCAGTGGCAGAAGTAATGAGTTTGGAGATGGGCAAACCTTACCCGGAAGCACTGGGGGAAATTGCTAATGTTGGCCCGGTATTTCGCTACATGGCAGAAATGGCGAGAGATGAGGGTGGTCACATTGCCGGCACCACTCAGGCGGGCTCGTTTCAATACAGCCGCTATGAGCCGTTGGGTGTGAGCGTGCACATTATGCCTTTCAACTTCCCTATCTTGTTGTTTGCCTGGACCGCGGCTGCGTCGCTTGCGTGTGGCAATGGTTTAGTGGTCAAGCCGGCCGCTGCGACCTCGCTTTCCACGCTTATGTTTATGGAGCATTTCAAGTGTTTGCCCTCGGGACTGACCGCCTGTTTAACCGGCGACGGGTCAGTGGGATCTTATTTGGTGGCTTCAGATAAAACCCACGCAGTGGCTTTTACGGGCAGCGTTGAGGTTGGGCGACAGGTCAATATGGCCTGTGCTCAGGCAATGAAACCCGCGATCATAGAGGCAGGGGGCAACGACGCGATGATCATTGGCGAGTCTGCGCCAATTGAAATTGCAGCGCGTGGCGCGGTGACTGCCGCTTTTCATTTGAGTGGTCAGGTGTGTACTTCCGCGGAACGTTTTTTTGTTCATGAAAACATTCACGATGAATTTGTCGCCGCTTTCAAGCAGTGCGCCGAAGAGCTGCGCATCGGTCATGGCTTGAGCCGAGCTGAGCTTGGCCCCTTGGTCAATGTGAATTCCAGAGATCGAGTGGCCGAGTTGGTTGAAGACGCCGTTGCTCAGGGCGCGAAAGTTGTTTGCGGTGGTCAGATTCCAGCGGGACTGGAACGGGGCGCCTATTACGAACCCACAATCCTGACCGATGCCACCACCGATATGCGCATTATGAACTCAGAAGTGTTTGGGCCGGTGGCATCGATCTGTCGAGTGGGCAGTTTTGCCGAGGCGGTCGAACTCGCCAATGCCTCTCGCTTTGGCCTAGGGGCCTGTGTTTATACGCGAGATTTTGAAGAGGCAAGTTTGGCTGCAGAGACATTGCAAACGGGCATGGTCTGGATCAACAACCCCATGATCGACAACGATGCTCTGCCTTTTGGTGGTCGCAAACTGTCTGGCCTCGGGCGGGAGTTGGGTCGCCAGGGGTTAAATGCATTCAGGCAAAGTAAAATGGTCATCTCCGATGCCAAACCCATCATTCACGATTGGTGGTACCCCTATGGCGATGCTGACTTTCACCCGGATGCAAAATAATGGAGAGCGCTGAGATGAGTTTGAAACCTTTGATGTTAATTGTGTTGGCTGCGGGCAAAGGCAGTCGCATGGGGTCCGACTTGCCGAAGGTTCTGCAGACTTTGCAGGGTAAAGCCATGATTCACCACCTCCTTGCCAGCCTCGTCGATTTACGGGCCGAGAGCACGCTGGTCGTCATAGGCCCGGATATGGCAGCAGTAGAAGCTGCCGTTGCACCGTTGCCGACCGTGGTGCAAAACCAGCAACTCGGCACCGGAGATGCAGTGAAAGCAGCGAGGGCCCAATTGCAACATTTTGAGGGTGACGTGCTGGTTGTCTATGGCGATACGCCGATGATTTCTTCGCACACACTCGAGCGCCTGTTGGCCGTGAGGCGATCTGAAAGCGACCCTGCGGTGGTGGTTTTGGGTTTTCGCGCCAAAGACCCGAAACAATATGGTCGATTGTTGGCGGGTGAGCAGGGCGAATTGCTGGCCATTGTTGAATATCTGGATGCCAGTGAGCATTTGCGCCGCTCCAAATTGTGTAACTCCGGTGTGATGGCTTTTGATGGCAAGCACTTGCTTGCAATGCTGGATGCGCTGGAAAACAACAACGCCAAGGGCGAATACTACCTCACAGACTTAGTGGGCATCGCCAGAGACAGAGGGTTAAATTGTGCTTTTATTGAAGGCCGGGAAGAGGAGGTGTTGGGTATTAACACCAAGGCCGAACTCGCCGCTCTGGAAGCGACAATGGAGTGTGTTTCATGATTGAAGAGAAGGCATTGGATGACGGCCTGTCACTACGCGTGGGCTCCAGCCTGCCCGTTTATCAAATGACCAAAGTCGGTGACAATGTTGCAGAGTTGGGATTGTTGGGGCTCGACTGGGAAAGTGATATCTGGCGCTCGGCAGACGTAATGAGAATTGATCGCTTTTTATCAGAAAGCTCCAGTCATCGCCCTTTGACAGAACTCAAGTTGTGTTACAGCGAGCTGGGTATTCACGGTTTATTTCGAGCACAGGATCAATATGTTCAATGTGTTCAAACTCAATTTCAGGACCGGGTTGCAAGAGACAGCTGTGTTGAAATTTATTTCATGCCCAGACCGGGTGTCGTGCCAGAGGGGCAGGCGCACGAAAGCTATATCAATTTGGAAATGTCTGGCAATGGAACGTTATTGAGTTATCACATTCGGGATTCGAGGCGTCAGGGCGAGGCTTTTAAAGATTACGATGCACTGAGCGCGGAAGAGGGTGAAAAAATCCAGATCGAGACTACGCTACCCGCTCGTGTCTATCCAGAAATTGAAGAAAAAATAGAATGGGGTTTGGGATTCTTTTTGCCCTTTGCGGTGATGGAGAATACCTTTGGGCCGCTGTCTTTGACGGGTGATTCTTTGACTTCTCAGCGCTGGCGTGTCAACGCGTTTAAATGTACGGAAGATTCCAGTCATCCTCACTGGTCCTCCTGGGCGCAATGTTCAGAGTTTAACTTTCACTGCCCAGAAGAATTTGGCTGGTTGACGTTTGCGTAGGGCGACCAAGCAACCGCGCTGGCACGGCTTTCGTAAACAACTCTAATGTAGACCCCCGTCGGCAGGCAGATGAAAATATACTTGCCAAGCTAAATGTAAACGTTTACATTTGACTTCAAGACAGTGAGCCTTCAATGCCATTTCGGCCGATTGGCTCACTTTGAACAAGCCGCAACCGACAGAGAACAAGCGCATGAACAAGTTAGAGCAACTGAAGGCAATGACGGCGGTGGTCGCCGACACCGGCGACATTGAAGCGATTGCCGCCTACCAGCCCGAAGATGCCACCACCAATCCATCGCTGCTTCTGAAGGCCGCGCAGCTTCCCGCTTATCAGGGCCTCATCCAGACCTGTATTGCCAGTTCCGGCCTCAAAGAGTCATGCCAGTCGGCGCAAGTTGAAGAGTGCATGGATCAACTTCTGGTTGCACTTGCCAAAGAAATACTTGCCATCGTGCCCGGGCGCGTCTCACTGGAAGTAGACGCCCGCCTGTCTTTCTGCACCGAACAAACCTTGGCGCGGGCGCGCAGCCTGGTGACTAAATTGCAGGCTCAAGGCATAGGCAAGGAACGTTTCCTGATCAAAATAGCCTCTACTTGGGAAGGTATTCAAGCCGCCCGGGAGCTGGAAAAAGAGGGTGTTCACTGCAACCTGACGCTGTTGTTTGGTTTTGCCCAGGCAGTGGCCTGTGCTCAGGCGGGTGTGTTTTTGATCTCGCCTTTTGTCGGCCGCATTCTGGATTGGCACAAAGCCAACAGCGACCAGCAAAGCTATCTGCCTGCCGAAGATCCCGGCGTGAAATCCGTAAAACGCATTTTTGAATACTACAAACAGCACGGCTACCCAACCCACGTGATGGGCGCGAGTTTCCGCAATCTACAGGAAATCGAAGAGCTGGCCGGCTGTGACAAATTAACTATCAGCCCGGCTTTGCTAGAGGAACTTGCTCAGAGCGAAGGTGATCTTCCTATCAAGTTAAAACGCGAATTGATTCTTGAGCGACAGGAAAGAGTGACTTTTACCGAAGCCGAATTCCGCTGGTCAATGAATCAAGACGCCATGGCCACTGAAAAACTTTCAGAGGGCATTCGCAATTTTGCGGCTGATCAGGTGAAGTTGGAATCCCTGCTCATTAGCCTTGCAAGTACCGCACAGCGTGAGCGGGAGGCAAGCTGATGAACGAAGTGATTATGGGTGTGGACATGGGGACCCAAAGCCTAAAAGTTGTGATTTATGACGCAAGTCAAAAATGCGAATTGGCCAGCGCATCTCAGGCATTGGATCTTATCGTTCGTGACGACGGCAGCCGAGAACAACTGGCCCAGTGGTGGGTAGAAGCGTTCCACATTTGTTTGCAGGACTTGCCCGCAGAACCCAAAACGGCGGTCTGCGCGATTGCCGTCTCTGGGCAGCAACACGGATTTGTTCCCGTGTCTGAGCAAGGCGAAGTGCTGGCGCCGGTGAAATTGTGGTGCGACACCGCAACGGTTGCAGAGTGTGAGGCGATAACCGCAGCCGCCGGTGGGGAACAAGCTTGTTTGGACTTGGGTGGCAATAACATCGCGGCGGGATTCACGGCTTCAAAGATTCTGTATTTGAAAAACAACAAGCCGGATGCCTACGAACAAATGACTTCGGTCATGTTGCCACACGACTATTTGAATTTTTACCTCACTGGTCGGCGCGCTATGGAATATGGTGATGCCTCTGGAACGGGTTTGTTGAATGTGCGCGAGCGTTGCTGGAGTGCTGAGTTGGTTCAGGCGCTGGATCCAAACCGCGATTTGCAATCCTGCTTTCCCGAGTTGCTGGAAGCAGACCAAGTGTTGGGCTGTTTACGCAGCGAATTTGCCGAGCATTTTGGTTTTCGCGATGATGTGCTGGTTGCTACCGGCGGCGGCGACAACATGATGGCCGCCATTGGTACCGGCAATCTACGACCAGGTTGTTTGACCGCCAGCATGGGAACCTCAGGCACTTTGTTTGCGTATTCCGATGAGCCTGTGATTGATCAGGCGGGGCAGTTAGCGGCGTTTTGCTCATCCACGGGCGGCTGGTTGCCCTTACTGTGTACGATGAATTGCACCGTTGCCACGGAGCAAATGCGCGATCTGTTTTCTGTTGACCTTGACGGTATGCAGGGGCTGGCCGCAGAAGTATCTCCGGGTTCCGATGGTGTTTTAACACTACCTTTCTACAACGGTGAACGTACTCCTAATCTGCCCCACGGCAAAGCCGTTATCTATGGCTTGGATATGGAAAACACAACCCAGGGTCACCTGATTCGCTCAGCCATGGAGGCGGCGGTGTTTGGTCTCAAGACCGGCCTGCTGGCGTTTCAAAATCAGGGCATGGAATTTACCGAGGTCACCTTAACCGGCGGTGGTAGCAAGAACCCCCTGTGGTGTCAGATTTGCGCCGACGTGTTGAATTTACCGGTGAAAGTTTTACAGCTTGAAGAAAACGCCGCTTTTGGTGCAGTTCTGCAAGCCCTTTGGTGTTATCGACGTAAGCACGGTCAAGACTGCGACTTGAGTGAGTTGGCGGCAGACTACTTACAAGTGGATGACAGCAACAGTTGCACACCTGCGGCGGAAACAGTGCAGACCTATCGAGAGGTCTATGACAGTTACACGGCCTTACTGAATACAGTATCGCCTCTCTACCAACAATAAACAGATTTCGAACCTTGCGAAAAAGGAAATAGATCGATGAGTAAAATATTTATTGGCGATAAAGAATACTTTCCAACAGTGAGCTCCATTCCCTTTGAGGGGCCAGAGTCAGACAATCCCCTGGCTTTCAAGTTTTACGATGCCAATAAGGTTATTGGCGGTAAAACGATGGCGGAACATTTGCGTTACTCCGCGTGCTACTGGCACACTTTCTGCGCCAAGGGCGGCGACCCTTTTGGTCCTGATACGCAAACCTTTGCCTGGGATCAGGCCTCGGACCCAATGTCGGCTGCACGCCAAAAAATGGATGCCGCGTTTGAGTTTTTTACCAAGTTGGGCGTGCCTTATTATTGTTTCCACGATCGCGATATGTCTCCAGAAGGGGAAAGTGTTGCCCAGTCGGAAGGCTGGTTGCAGGAATGTGTGGGCTGGGCCAAGGAGCGCCAGCAGGAAACCGGAATGAAGTTGCTCTGGGGTACTGCCAATGTATTCTCCCACGCACGCTACATGAACGGCGCTTCCACTAATCCAAACTTTCAGGTGCTGGCACAGGCCGCGGCCCAGGTGAAAGCCGCGATTGATGCAACCATTGAGCTCGGTGGTGAAAACTATGTGTTCTGGGGCGGCCGTGAAGGTTACATCTCACTCTTGAATACCAGCACCAAACAAGAACAGGAAAACATGGCGCGCTTCCTCCAAACTGCGCGCGACTATGCTCGAAAGCAAGGTTTTAAGGGTACCTTCCTGATTGAGCCCAAACCGATGGAGCCTACCAAGCACCAGTATGACTTTGATGCGCAAACGGTCATTGGCTTTCTGCGTCACAATGGTTTGGCCGACGACTTTAAGCTGAACATCGAAGCTAACCACGCCACCCTGGCGGGGCATACTTTTGCGCACGAGCTGCAAATGTGCACCGATGCCGGCATGCTCGGCAGCGTTGACGCCAACCGCGGCGATGCACAAAATGGTTGGGACACCGACCAATTTCCTACCGACATTTACGACGCGGTGCACGGAATGATGGTGCTGTTGGAAGATGGTGGTTTCAAAAGCGGTGGTTTCAACTTCGACGCCAAAGTTCGCCGTGAGTCTGTCGATATGGAAGACATCTTTGCCGGACACGTCGGTGGCATGGACACCTTTGCTCGCGGCCTGGAAATTGCCCACGACATTCTTAACAACAGCAACTACAAAGCGTTGAAGTCAGAGCGTTATGGCAGCTTTAACAGTGGTGCGGGTGCAGATTTCCGCGCGGGCAAACTCGATCTGCAAAACCTGCGCGACATTGCGGCAGAGCAGGGCGAACCGGTGCTGCAAAGCGGAAAGCAGGAGAAGTTTGAAAACCTGATTAATCAGTATATGTTGAAGTAATGGATGGCGGGCCTGCGCTCGCAGCTCTCCAAATGAATGGCGCACTTTTGCGCCATTTTTTATCAGGAAGACCCCAACAACACTTACTTTTTTGGCGCCGGACCTGTGGATCGTCTTACCACAAGTTTGTGCGGAACAATTTCTGCTTCGGCGCCAATGTCCCGGCCTTCAATTGCTTTAATCAAGCGGTGCATCGTGCGCTCACCAATCTCTTCTGAGGGCTGAGCGATGGTGGTGAGCGGCGGATCCAAAATTTCCGCATAGCGAATGTCATCAAAACCTATCACAGAGATGTCTTCCGGAATGCTCAACTTAGCCGACTTGATTTCGTGCAGGCAGCCCATGGCCATTTCGTCGTTCGCACAAAAAATGGCGGTGGGGCGCTGGTGGTGATTGAGCAATTTACGGGTCGCCTTGCGCGCGCCGTCTAGCGTTAGTCCACCTTCAACCACCCAGCCCTCGGCAATCGGCAACTTGGCTGAGTGCATGGCGCGCTGATAGCCGCGCTCCCGGTCCTGGGTGAGGGTGGAGGTGTGAGTGCCGTAAATAAATCCAATGTCGCTGTGATTTTGATTGATTAGATAGCTGGTGGCCTCCATCGCGGCGGAAATGTTGTCTATCCGCACGCTGGGAAAATGGCTGAGTTCAGGTGTCACGCTCTCGCAGGAAATAATAATCGGCTGTCGATTTTTATTGTCGTTGGACAAGTTGGTGGGCGTGATCGGACAGACGCTGGCCAACAAAATAATGCCATCGGCCTGCTTGGAAAAAATCATGTTGCTGTATTCATCGGCGGTCAGGGTGTTGAACTGAGTCTCGCGAATAAAGATACTGTAGTGCTGTTCTTCAGCGACCTGATGAATGCCCCTCATCACACCTTCAAAGAAGGGGTCGCCGACGGAGGGCAGCACCACAAAAATGATGCCCGACTTGCCTCGACGGAAATTGCGCGCAAGGGTATTGGGGGCATATCCGGTTTCGGCGATGGCGATCTGCACTTTATTGCGGGTAGCCTCTCTCACTTGCTCCGGGTTGTTGATGTAGCGTGAGACTGTGGCGATGGAGACATTGGCGATGCGTGCCACTTCTTTAATGGAGACCATTCTTGTGTCCTGTTGGCTTTCAAGGCCGTGTTCAGCGGGTGTTGGCGAAACAAAATGTTCTTGGATTGTACGTCAAGCCAATTTGGCAGGCAAAGAAATACTGGTTTTTTTGTAATCGATTACAGTAATTGTAGATAATCACCCCTGCGGCCGGATTTCCCCAGTATGCTGCCCAGGGGCCGGAGAGCACGACCGCGCTCAAATTCTGTATCCCTTCTCAGTACTGGCTGTAAGACAGGGCTCGAACTCATTTTTGGCTCATAAGTAAAAATCATAAGGACCTGTGAGTTTAGACCGTTTGAAGCAGGAGGAGGATTTTTACTAAAATTGTATTGTAAACGTTTACATTCTTAGATTAGACTGTACTCAGTTGTTAGGATTGGTTCATAGGTCAACAGAGAAATTGGCTCAGAACCAAAAAATAAAAGCGATAAAACAGCGGAGTTAACAATGAGAGAGAAGAAACCACTGGCATTAGCCATAGCCCTGTCTACCCTGGGTTTAAGCCATTTTGCATTTGCACAGATTGATGAAGACGCGGGCACAGCGCCTTCGGCCGCGCAGGAAGAAAGTCTCGGTGATCTCGAAGAGGTGGTGGTAACCGCTATTCGCCGATCGCTGACCAACGCCATGGACGTCAAACGCGACGAAGATGGTGTGGTTGACGCTATTTCCGCAGAAGATATCGGCAAGTTCCCCGATGCAAACCTGGCGGAATCGCTGCAGCGAATCACCGGCGTCTCGATCGATCGCTCCAGCGGTGAAGGCAACCAGATCACCGTCCGTGGTCTCGGTCCCAATTTCAACATGGTCACACTCAATGGCCGCCAGATGCCCACTGCCTCTTCCCCTGAGCAGGAAAGCATTTCTTCTGCAACCCAAAGCCGCGCATTTAATTTCTCGCAAATTGCGTCTGAATCTGTGTCGTCGGTCAACGTCTATAAAACGGCGCGACCCAATCTGACACCAGGGGGTATGGGTGCCACGGTCGACATCAAAACCGCGCGGCCCTTTGCCTTCAAAGAGACGAAAATCATTACCAATATCTCGGGTATTCACGATTCCTCCGCCGAGAAAGGCGACAGCGTGACACCTGAATTCAGTGGCCTGTTTTCTACCGTGATTGCCGATGGAAAGCTCGGCCTTCTGGCCAATGTGTCATACTCTGAGCGTCAATTTAGTGAACCTTCCAGCCACACCGACGGGTGGTTGCGTGACGATCCGGGTTCTGCAAGTTACGACGACTGGTGCGCAAGTTACGACTGTACTGACGTGCCTTATGTCTACCGTTCAGTGAGCAATATCGGTGAGATTCAGCACAACGAACGCACCCGCACCAACGGCCAGTTCGTGGTCCAGTTTGCGCCGAATGAAAGTGTTGAAATGACACTTGATTATGTTTATTCCGACTTTGAAAACAAACAAGATCGCTTCATGACGGGCCTGTTTGGTGTGGTGGACGGTAATACTGTGACCGGCGTTCAGTTAGACGAAAACTACAGTGTGCTGCACGCAAATCGTGCGGGGCACGCGGCTGACATTCTTGCGTATCAAAACGAATTGAAAGTTGAAAATGAATCCATTGGTTTTAATCTCCAGTGGCAGGTGAATAACAATTTGACGGTCACCTTTGATGCCCACGACTCAGAAGCACTCAGCCAGCCGAACGGTGAGCTGAATGACCGCAACTACAT
>CAJWCA010000109.1 GCA_913020395.1 uncultured Cellvibrionales bacterium
GAATTCCTTGCCCGCCATTGCATGCGCCTGGCTTTCGAGCGCCTGTAAACGCCTTCCCAGCTCCGCACTCTGGACAGTCAGCAACTCCGCCGAAATCAACGCGCCCCTGCGTTCAATGCGCGACAAAACCGGTACCAGCGGCACTTCAATTTCTGTCAGTACCTGGCTCAGGCTGGTGTGCTCTTCCAGCCGGGGCCACAAAGTGTAATGCAAGCGCAGAGTGATATCTGCATCCTCAGCAGCGTAAGGACCCGCCTCCTCCAGCTTGATCTGGTTGAAGCGCAATTGTTTGGCGCCTTTGCCTGCGACGTCTTCAAAGTGGATGGTTTTCTGGCCGAGATATTTCAGCGCCAGGCTGTCCATATCGTGTCGAGTCGCGGTGGAGTCCAATACATATGACTCAAGCATGGTGTCGTGGCTGATGCCGCGTAACTCAATGTCAAAGTTGGCAAGCACATTGCGATCGTATTTCAGGTGCTGGCCCACTTTGGCTTTGGATGAGTCTTCTAAAAGAGGTTTTAATTTTGCTAAAACCGCAGTCCGGTCTAGCTGAGCGGGAGCACCTATATAGTCGTGCCCGACAGGTAAGTAGGCAGCCTCTCCCGGCGTTACCGCAAAAGACACCCCCACTATCTGTGCCTGCATATAATCCAGGCTGGTGGTTTCTGTGTCGAAGGCAAACACTTCAGCTGCGTTCAATTTCGCCAGCCATTCATCTAATTCGGCCTCGGTGAAAATCGTGGTGTAGTTTTGTTCGACCTCTGGCTCAGGTTCTTCAGCAACTGCCTCATTAGCCGATTCTGCCTGCTCAGCTTTCTCTTCCATGTCGCTGATCCAGCCTTTGAACTCCATGTTCTTATATAGACGCAAGAGTTCGGCATCATCAGACTCACCTAACTTTATATCCGCCGGGCCCATGTCGAGGGCAACATCGAGTTTAATGGTCGCCAGCTCATAGGAGAGATAGGCCTTGTCTTTATTGAGCTCGAGCTTTTCGGGCATTTTTTTAGCGCCACGGAATTCAAGCTCAGGCACCTTGTCGAGGTTGTCATAAATAGTATCGAGGCTGCCCAGCCCCTGTAGCAGAGCCAACGCTGTTTTTTCACCCACACCGGGCACGCCGGGAATGTTGTCGACCTTATCTCCCATCAGCGCCAGGTAATCGATAATCAATTCGGGGGGGATACCAAACTTTTCGTTAACACCCGGAATATCCATTCGGGTATTGGTCATGGTGTTTTCAAGCTGAACATGTTGATTGACCAGCTGGGCCATATCTTTATCACCCGTAGAGACAATCACATCCAGGCCCTGCTCGGTCGCCTGATGAGCCAAGGTGCCAATCACATCATCGGCCTCAACACCCTCAACAACAATCAGCGGGAAACCCATCGCCTTGATAATCGAGTGAATTGGCTCGATCTGAGAGCGCAGCTCATCCGGCATGGGCGGCCGGTTGGCCTTGTAGTCGGAATAAATATCATTGCGGAAGGTTTTGCCTTTAGCGTCAAAAATAACGCCCACTTCACTGTCGGGGTGATCTTTCAGCAGGCGGCGCATCATGTTGATAACACCTTTTACGGCTCCTGTGTCTTGCCCTTTTGAGTTTGTGAGTGGTGGCAGAGCATGGAAAGCGCGGAAGAGGTATGAAGAACCATCGACCAGGACCAGTGGAGCGCGTTGTTCGGACATGAAAAGGTTTCTCGACTGTCAAAAAATGAAAGCCTGCAGGATACACCAATCTGAGCAAAACCCCATCCTGATATCTTGTTAGCCATAAAACTCATGCATAAGCATTATTTCAAAAGTGTTACCTAGTGTTACAGCAAGAAATCACCACTAGATGTAGTATATGACCCATAGTTTTATCGATATGCTAATGAAATTTGTACAAATTGTTCATATTTTCTTAATTAGTGTAGCTTCTTGTCGGTAACACTGTTACCATGCGTAACACAAAGTAACGGAGCGGCAAGATGTTCCCAGCTTTGTAAAAACAGGCTTTCGAATACCTCGCAAGCCAACGCTAGACTCAAATATCTGGCATCTAGGTTACCAAGACTTATTTGCCTTTAATTAGCCTCTAACGGAGGGCCGTATCATGAAAAAACTTGGTTTTCTGTTCATCCTTGCACTGACTTCAACTGGTGCTTTGGCTGATAAGAACGTTACTACCTTTTCTAACATCACTGTTGCTGTTGCAGAAACAGCGGCGCCATTGAGCTGGACTGCCCATTACACAGACAGCCTCGTATCGCGCAAAGACATTAAAATGTTGGATAAGAACGCTTTAACAGTAAATACATCTGTGAAAATCGGATTGGAACAGCGCATCGCTGGTTTACTTGAAACTTCTCTGAACGAAACCAAAATCACTGATCAGTGATTTTGGCTTGAAACAACTCTCCTTGGGCCACTTGTGGCCCATCCCTGCACCGGTTACATCTCTCTCCCCTTATTCTAGCTTCGGTGCAGGGGCTTTTATTTCACTGCTCTTTTGCAAAACACTCGTCAATGCTCACTAGCAGGTTCTGCATGAACTGCGGGTAGGTTTTCACTGTTTTGTCACCGGCCAGAATATCCAGCTCAACAGCCTTAATCGCCAAGTCTTTAGCCAAACGATTGCCCCAGGGCGCCGCCCCTCCCGCATCCACAAAAACACAAGCCACCGATTCTGACTTTGCCTTTTTCTTCAGCTGGTACAAATGTCGTGCGCCGGGTTTACTGTCTGCCGAGGACCGAATTGCTGCGACTTGATTCATGTTGTAGCGCTCGACAAAATGTGAAAAACCGTCATGGGAAACCAGAAAGGACATTTCCTGGTAGTTGAGCGATTTTCTCAGAATTTCACGGTCTATTTCGTTAATTTCGGCGATTAGTTTTTGGGCTCTTGAGCCATAACTTGCCGCTGATTCAGGGTCTAACTGCTGAAGTCGCCGGGTCACAGCAGAAATCACGGCTATTGCGTTTTTGGGGTTCAACCAGAGATGAGGATCATGTAAGCCTTCATGTTTGTGCCCATGCGCCTCAATAGCCGCTGCTTCTTCCTCAGGGTGCGGCCAGGTTATTCCCGAAACCTGACTAGCGGCCACGCTGCGACCAGTGGGCAACTGGGATATAGGTTTTTGCAGAAAACGTTCCAGGTCCTCGCCCACCCACACCAGCAAATCCGCTTTTTGCATTTTCTGACGATCGGAGATCTTCATCGCATAGCTGTGGGGTGAGGCATGGCTCGGAAGAAGGACTTGCACACTGGCGGAAGAGCCCGCCTCATCAGCCAGCAAGGGCTCTATCATCAGTGCGAGAGGTTTTATGCTCACAACCACGTTTAGAGTGCTCGTCTTCGCCTTATCCGAGCCAAACGTTTCATTTGCGCTCATTAGCACAATTAACAGAAGCCAGAATGCTGAGAGGGGACGGTATTTATAATTGAGTTTCATTCGGAAATTATCACAGTTAAAGCCAAGCGGTGGTGTTTATCAATTTGTAACGTTATATAATAACATAATGAATAAACCTATCGCCTGCCAATATCACAATCACGACCACTGTATTGATGAAGCATTAAGGTCTGCCAGAACACTGTGCCAGCAAAAGCAGGTGCGCCTGACCCAACTGAGAGAGAAGGTACTCGAACTCATTTGGCAGAGCCACAAACCCTTAGGCGCCTACGCTCTGATGGAAATGCTGGCCGTGGATTCCACTCGCCGTGTCGCACCACCCACGGTGTACCGGGCTCTGGATTTTCTGCTAGAGCAGCATTTGATACACCGAATCAACTCTTTGAATGCTTTCATCGGCTGCCCCGATCCGCACCACCTCCATCAGAACCAATTCCTCATTTGTAAATCCTGTGGTATTGCCACGGAATGCATCAACGAGGCCTTGCAGTCTTCAATCGAACAAACGGGCACGGCGGCAGGTTTTGCTATCGAACAACACAGTGTCGAGATTATTGGCCTGTGCCCCAATTGCCAACATCAAGAAAATCAACAAGAGCACGGTATTAACCATGAGTGACGCTGACAATATCTTACTGGAGGCCCGCAATATAAGCGTTGTCAGGGGCGACAGAGAGATTCTTAAAAATGCTGACCTGACGCTCAAGAGTGGGCAAATTGTTACCTTGATCGGCCCCAATGGCGCCGGTAAAACAACACTGGTTAGAGTGGTTTTGGGTTTAATGGACGCCAGCGGCGGACACATTCAACGCAGCAAAAAATTGCGCATCGGCTACATGCCTCAAAAACTTCACATTGAACCGAGTTTACCTTTAAGCGTCGATCGTTTTCTCGACCTTACCGGTTGTGAAGCGAGTGAAAAAATCGCCAATCTTCGCCTTACTGGAGTCGAACATCTTCGATCTTCTCCTATGCAGCTTTTATCGGGTGGGGAAACCCAGCGAGTTCTGTTAGCAAGAGCGCTTTTAAAGAACCCACAACTGCTGGTACTCGACGAGCCAGTCCAGGGGGTTGATATTGCTGGTCAAGCGGCACTCTACCAACTCATCAGTCGAATCCGCGATGAGCGGCAATGTGGCGTATTGATGGTGTCTCACGATTTGCACCTGGTAATGGCCAGCACCGATACCGTGGTTTGTTTGAATCAACATGTGTGCTGCCATGGGCACCCGGAAAAAGTGAGTGCTGACCCTGCCTATCTGGAGCTGTTCGGGCAAGCTGCCAACGCTAGCGTGGCCGTGTATACCCACCATCATGATCACAGCCATGACGATGTCTGCGAGCACGGAGATCACCATGCCTGATTTCATCATACTCGCTCTGTTAGCCGGCTTTGGCGTTGCTCTGGTTGCCGGCCCTCTGGGTTCATTTGCTGTATGGCGAAGAATGGCTTATTTCGGTGACACTCTCGCTCACTCCGCTCTGTTAGGGGTGGCCTTTGGTTTGTTACTGTCGATAAACCTGAATCTGGCGGTTGTTCTGGTCTGTTTGGGGCTTGCTCTGATATTGGTTGTATTGCAGCAAAACAGGGTCATTGCGACTGACACTTTGCTTGGCATTCTCTCCCACTCCACACTGGCTCTGGGTCTTGTCTGTGTCAGTTTGTTTGGAGATCAGCGAGTTGACCTGATGGCCTATTTATTTGGGGATTTGCTGTCGGCCACCGTTAATGACGTGATTACCATCTATGTGGTTACCGGGTTTGTGCTCGTGGTACTGATTAAACTCTGGCGACCCCTGCTAGCCATCACGGTGCATGAAGAACTAGCGCGTGTAGAAGGCATTCCGGTAGCCGCCGTGAGAACAACCTTGATGTTGTTGATGGCACTGGTGATCGCGATCGCGATGAAAGTGGTCGGTGTATTGTTAATCACAGCACTGCTGATCATTCCCGCCGCTGCCAGCAGGCGCCTGACCCACACGCCCGAACAGATGGCCATGGTTGCCAGTGTTTTGGGATGTTTAGCGGTGGCAGGGGGAATGGCCGCATCCTTTTTTATGGATACCCCGGCGGGGCCCTCTGTCGTATTAAGCGCGAGTGTGTTGTTCATTTTAACCTTGGTAAAAAAACAACCCGTTTGATTCAGCTTCGGTTCAGGCTCCCATCGCTATGATTGCAAACAGACTTGCAAGAAGCGCGACCAAAATAAGCCAGCACCGGAGCCCTTACCATGAAAATCATCGCCTTAACTGCCGCCGTTGTAGCCTTTAGCCTGGCTGGCGCCCCCGTCGAAGCCCGCGATCGGGGTTACAGTAAACACGGGCACAATTATCACAGCAGTCGCCACCACAGCTATTCACGCCACCACTCTCGTCGCCACCACTATGGTTATCGTCACCACAGCAGTAAGGGCGGATACCTATTGGGTGGATTGATCATCGGCGGTCTTATAAATCACGCTTACCACAACAGCACAAGCCACCACCCCTCTACGGTTGTGCATACCCGTGTGGTTAAGTCACCTCAAACCGTAGTCCACCACACTTATGAATATGAAGACGAGGGCAAACAGCATACCCAGCAGGCATCGGATGAGATCACTCTTCGTGTATTAAAAGACGAAGAAGGTCGTTGTTTTGCCATTACTCACAATGAGGATGGAAAAGAGGCACTTAAAGAAATAGATCGGTCTATCTGCGAAGGATAAGTCGACTGGAAAGGGTGAAGTCGATACGGGGCAGACGCCAAGTCTAGGGCGCCTGCCGCAGTGAGCTAAAAGCTATTTTTATAATTCTCACGAATTGAGCTATAAGTCAGCTTTAATCTGGCTGGATCCAGCGGTGGCTTAAAGAAGGCATGGTAATGGCCACGGGGGTTGATCAACGCCACGGTTGCGCCATGGTCAACCGTATATTCACCCTTCTCCTGGTCGGTAACCACTTTTGCAAAGGCCACATTCAACTGGATTGCCAAGCGCTTGATGCCAATAAACTCGCCCGTCACACCGATGAAGTCTGGGTTGAAATAGGGTACGTATTCCGCCAACACCTCTGGTGTATCACGCGCAGGATCCACACTAACCAATACCACCTGCGTCTCGTCCAGCACGTCTTGATCAAGATTATTCATCAGTTTAGCGAGGGTCGCCATTGTTGTTGGGCAAACATCGGGGCAGTTAGTGAAACCAAAAAAGACCATACTCCACTTCCCTTCCAACGAAGCGGGTTCGAAGGCCTCACCCTTATGATCCAACAGCGAAAAAGGTTTGAACATGCGAGGATTGTCGAATACAAAGGCACCGTTAACTCTGAGTTCGATATCTGATAACTGTCTGGGTGTGGTGATTTTGTTAAAAAAGCCGATCAATACCAGGGTAATAAACACTGCTATAACAATAATCGTGACTTTGATTCCCCGCTTTTGTTTGGCGGGAGTTTGAACTATTTCCATGGATTACCTGATTACTTAAAAAACAAAAACAAAAACAAAAGATAAAAAACACTATAAAGAGAAAGGCTGCGTCACCGGCAAGAGGTAGTGGTCGAGCAACATGATGACAAACAGCGCCATGAGATAAACAATTGAATACTTAAAGGTATCCATGCCCGCAGATTCACGCTCGGTCAGCAACATCACAAGCGCCCAGTAGATGAACCCTATGTTCAACACCACCGCGCCAAGCAGATACAGCCAGTTCAACATGCCCGTCGCAAAAGGCAGCAGCGTGACGGCTAAAAGAATGAAGGTGTATAACAGGATGTGCAGCTTGGTATAACGCACGCCGTGTGTGACGGGCAACATAGGAATTTCTGCATTGGCATATTCATCTTTACGATGAACCGCCAGGGCCCAGAAATGCGGGGGTGTCCAGGCAAAAATGATTAAAGCCAGCAGCAGACCATGGCCTTGAATTTCGCCTGTCACAGCAGTCCAGCCCAACAAAGGTGGTGCCGCACCCGCCAAGCCGCCGATCACGATGTTTTGTGGGGAGGCGCGCTTCAGGAACATGGTGTAGACAACGGCATAACCCAACAGTGAAGCCAGGGTCAGCCACGCGGTAATGGCGTTGACAAAAATCAGCAGCATTGCCATGCCAAGCAAACCCGTGATCAGTGCAAACAGGCCGGCACTATTAGGGCTAACACGACCCTTGGCAACGGGACGGTTGAAGGTGCGGGCCATTTTCAGGTCAATTTGGCGATCCACCAGGTGATTAACAGTGGCCGCAGAACCCGCACACAAGGCGATGCCCAGGTTACCAAAAATCAGAATATCCAGAGGGACCATGCCGGGAACCGCCAGCAGCATGCCAATAACGGAGGTCAATATCATCAGCATGACCACACCGGGTTTGGTGAGCTCGTAAAAGTCTCTCCAGCTGGGCCGTTCCAGATCTTGGTTCTCTGATTGAATATCAACTTTTGACATCTTACCGCTCTCTACTTCTTTTGTTATCAATTGGTCTAAATTCCACCAACGGTGGGAGGCGCCCAATGTACCTTATTTTTGCACAGTAAACACTCGATGATTCAAGCTAACCAAACAAAGCAGCAGCAGACCACCCACTGCGTTATGTGCCACAGCAACAGGAAGTGGCAGCGCCCAAACGATATTGCTAATTCCCAGAGCCACCTGCAAGGCTAATACTCCGAGTAATATGATCGCCATTCGGGTGGTTTTCGACTCACCTACAGAGAATAAACGCCAGGCTAGGAAGAATATAGCCAAGGTCACCAGCAGCGCTCCCACTCTGTGGCTGAAGTGAATGGCGGTACGTGCCTCATTGTCTAACAGGCCTCCCAAGTAATTGGGCCCGACATGCTGTGCAAAGTTAAAACCCTGCTCAAAGTCGGCGGTGGGCAACCACTGCCCCTGACAGGTTGGGAGGTCCAGACACGCCAAGGCGGCGTAGTTGGAGCTGGTCCAGCCCCCTAAAAAGATCTGCCCGACAACCAACAATAGCGCTGCAAAAGCCACACGCCGCAAGCCTACAACCGAGTCATAACTTTTTGGCGAGAATCGCCAGCTATATCCTGCCAGCCGCTGAGTGAGTAACCACATACAACTGAGTGTCGCCATGCCACCCAACAGGTGGCCTGTCACGACCTGAGGCCACAGCTTTAACGTTACGGTCCACATGCCAAACATGCCCTGCAGAATAACCAGCCCCAATAGAAAAAATGGAAGTATGATGGGTTGTCTCGGGGCCTGAACATCCGGATTTAATTTCGCCTCTGCCCGTGCTCTCCATGCCACGACACACACAGCAATGATCAACAAACCCAGGCTCGACGCAAAATACCGGTGGACCATTTCCGGCCAGGCTTTGCCCTCTTCTACCGGAGCATCAGGAAACTTGGCGTCTGCCGCGGCTATTTCTTCAGCAGAGCTCGGCCAGAGTATTTGCCCATAACACCCTGGCCAGTCGGGGCAACCCAGGCCCGCATCAACCAGCCGAGTAAATGCACCCAACACAACAACCACACAGGCAATCGCGGTGGCGAAGGCAACCAATTTATATCCGGGCAGGGGTTTCGCAAACATGGCCAATTAATCCTCGTAGGAATAGCGCAGCAAGCGCTTAAGGTCAGTGAGCAGCTCATTGCCGGTGTGGCGAGGCAAATAGGACATCATGACAAACCCCTCCTGATCCATTACAAAGTAACGTTGATCGAGGTCGGTGGCATTGGCGACGCTGCTATCCGCAATCAAGTTTGAAAAGTCCTGAGCGTTCATAGTTAAGGTTTTCAGGTGGGGGTATTCCTCTTTAAAGCGAGATTTCGTCGTTGCAGACAGTTGCTGATCCACATTGAGATAAACCCGCTCAACTCTGGCGGCCTTATTACCCAGTCGAGTGTGCACTTGGCGAGTGAGATACAAGATTTGATCACAGCGGTCATCACAATCAGCAGAGCCGGGAATGAGAATACGCCACTTTTTCTCGCCTTCCAGAATATCGATCTGTTCTCCGGATTCATCAAAGAGGGGCAATTGCACAATTTCCTGGGGTGGCTCTAATAACTCGCCTTTGTTAACGGTATTTGTGGGAATACCAAATTCTGTTTTGAACAGGAAATAGGCCCCGAGCATGGGCAGTGCCACGGCCGCTATGACCAGCAGGCCCATGGTGCGATTTTTTTTAATCTGCTGTTGTTCCTGAACTGTTTCGTTGTCTTGATTACTCATCGTTACCCCATTTTTGTCTTATTATTGCCGCCAGGTTGCTACTGGCAAAACAAAACCAGATGACCACGGCAAAAGCCATTGCAAACCATTGTACTGCGTAGCCCGTGTGTTTTTCCGGCTGTATGTTAATTGTTTTCCACTCCCCGACCAGAGCCGCCGGACTCAGGTCGTCGAGATAAAGTAGTTTTTTGGCAACGTTCACATTGAGTGCCTGTTTGGCGCTTGCCACTTCGATTTGAAGCACAATGCGTGGCCACCCTGTCGCGCTGTGCTCACTGTCCAGCATTCGATAGTTAGTCATCTGCCTGGCGCTCGCAAACAGTGTCACCGGGCCTTCCACCGTCGTAATATCGGGTAGTTCCGTTCTCAGGCGCATGCCCCGTATCCAGCCGCGGTTCACAAGGACTGAACTACCCTCACGCACCTTAAACAGCTGAACCACCTCAAAACCCACTTTGCTCTGCCGGTGTTTATTATCAATGAGCCAGATATGTTTGTTATCAAATTCACCCTCTGCACTCACTCGCAAATAATCGGGTAAGTTGGCAATTTCGCTGAGAGACATTCCATTGATAGACTGCGGAGGCTGAGCTTGTTGCAGGTTAAATTTTGTTAGCAGCGTGCGTTTTTGCTGGGCGCGCTCCAGTTGCCAGTACCCCAGGCTCAACAAGAGTGGCAATACCAACAGGCATAATAGGGTAACCTTGCCGTTTAAGGTAAGTGTAAAACGGACCTTGGCGGGATACCTCGTTGCAGGGGTCTGATCTGACATGATTTTCTAAATCTTTATTATCTTTCGGGTTTTTCGATTATGCTCTCAGCCTGCAACGTTATAACAATTAACCAACGGAAATGCTATGTGGCTTAAAATTATCATCGTTATCTTATTTCTCTCTATTGTTGCGAGTTTGAGCAGTGGGCTGGTCTTTTTGCTTAAGGATATGGGTGCCCCCCAATCCAAGCGCACGCTTTATGCCCTCGGGATTCGTATCGCCCTGGCAGCGTTGTTACTACTGTGCGTTTACTTTGGATATGAGACCGGCATTTTAACCGGCCGCGCCCCTTGGTCAGGTCGCTATTAGGCCTGATCTAAAACGACTTCGGGGTGCAGTATAAGTGCACCCCGAAGGTTTAACATCGTTTAAGTGTTTCTGGAAACGACTTTTACGATCCTAATATATAAACAAAGATAAACAGACCTACCCAGACGACATCAACAAAGTGCCAGTACCAGGACGCTGCTTCAAATCCAAAGTGATCATCGGTTTTGAAGTGACCTTTCAGAACAGAGCGCAGGAACATCACCAACAGCATGAAGGTACCCAGCGTTACGTGCGCGCCGTGGAAACCCGTGAGCATGAAGAAGGTAGTGCCATAAACACCCGTTTCAAGGGTAAGACCCAGTTCCTGATAGGCGTGGATGTATTCCTCTACCTGCAGGATCAAAAATACGATACCCAGTGCAACCGTGCCGCCTAACCAATAATTAAAGGCTTTACGTTTATCATTTTTCAATGCGGTGTGTGCAAAGTGAACCGTGACACTCGAGGTCATTAGGATGATGGTGTTATAAAGGGGTAAACCTTGCCAACCCATCGCCTTATCGGCGCCCTTCACCAGAGCCGCTTCGCCATTGGCCGCCATGTCAGGTGTGGTAAGCAGAGGCCAGGTCGCTTCAAAACCTTCCCACAACATGTTACTGGAACCGCGATCACCCTCACCGCCCAACCAGGGCACAGAAAACGCGCGAATGTAATACAGTGCGCCAAAAAAGGCCGCAAAAAACATTACTTCACTAAAAATGAACCAACCCATGCCCCATACGTAGGAACGTTTTAACTGGGCGTCATTCATTCCCGCCATATTTTCGCTGATAACCGTCGAAAACCAGGTCCACAGCACAAAGGCAAACAAGAGGCTGCCACAGAAAAATATGCTTGGGCCTATATCGTTGCCGTTCATCCAGTTTGCGGCACCAAAGACTGTCAAAAACAGGCCAAGGCTTGCAAAAATCGGAAGCTTGCTTTGTTCGGGTACGTAATAGGTACCTTGTTCACTAGCCATTTTTAAACCCCGCTCTTTATACTTTTTTTGCTTACGGTACGCTCGCCACTTTGCTCTCAGTCAACATGTCTTGAGACATGTCGGTGATATCAAAAATGGTGTACGACAGCGTAATCGTATGTACTTTTTTGGGAACATCCCGATCGACAATAAAACGCAACGGTAAATCAGCACTGCCGCCGGCTATCAGCGGCTGCCGATTGAAACAAAAACATTCGGTTTTGTGAAAATATTCTGCCGCCTTGAAAGGCACCAGGCTCGGAACTGCCTGGGCAACCATGTCATTTGACGTGGGGTTGCGCGCATAAAAATTCACTTCCACTTCTTCACCTGGGTGCACCTTCATGCTTCTGACATGAGGGCGAAACTCCCAAGGCATGCTTTCATTGTGAGTCGCTAGAAACTGAACCGTTATTTCACGACTGGTATCAACACCTGCTTCAACGGCTGTGTATCGCTCACCGGTCTTGCCATTAAGCCCGGTGATTTCACAAAACACGTCGTAGATCGGCGGCATGACCCAGATCGCAAACACAAACATGCCAACAACAACGGCGCTAAGCTTAGCACTCAGCTTTCCGATCGACTGTGTTGGCTGTTCATCTAACATTACGTTTACTCTCAATTAATTCTTTCTGTTTCTACAACATTACTTAACTTCGGGTGGAACCGTAAAGGTGTGGTATGGCGCAGGTGAATCCACGGTCCATTCCAGCCCTTCCGGGTTTTCCCACACTTCAGCCGTCGCCTTCTTGCCCGAACGAATCGTGTGAATCACGTTGTACAGGAATACGATCTGAGCAGCACCAAACAAGAAGGCACCAACACTTGCGATCATATTAAAGTCAGCAAACTGAATGTTGTAGTCCGGGATACGACGAGGCATGCCGGCCAAACCTACAAAGTGCATAGGGAAGAAGGTTAAGTTCAGGCCAATGAATGCCAGCCAGAAATGTGTCTTACCCATGACTTCGTTATACATATTGCCACTCCACTTCGGCAACCAGTAGTAAACGGCCGCCACAATAGAGAAGATCGCTCCGGGCACTAATACATAGTGGAAGTGAGCGACTACGAAGTAGGTATCGTGATACTGGAAGTCAGCCGGTGCAATTGCCAACATCAAGCCGGAGAATCCGCCGATGGTGAACAAAATAACAAAGGCAATGGAGAACAACATGGGTGTCTCAAAGGTCATTGACCCTTTAAACATCGTGGTAATCCAGTTGAACACCTTCACACCTGTTGGCACAGCAATCAGCATCGTGGCATACATGAAGAATAGCTCTCCCGCCACAGGAATGCCCACAGTAAACATGTGGTGAGCCCACACGATAAAACTCAGGAAGGCAATGGAGCTGGTTGCATAAACCATTGAGGCGTAACCAAACAATGGCTTGCGCGCAAAGGTTGGAATGATCTGACTCACCACACCAAAGGCAGGCAAAATCATGATATACACTTCCGGGTGACCAAAGAACCAGAATACATGCTGGAACAACACAGGGTCGCCACCACCGGCCGCATCAAAGAAGCTGGTGCCAAAATGGATATCCATTAACATCATGGTAACCACACCCGCCAACACCGGCATTACCGCAATCAATAGATAAGCCGTAATCAACCAGGTCCAGACAAACAACGGCATTTTCATCAGGGTCATACCTGGTGCCCGCATGTTTAGAATGGTCGCGATAATGTTAATGGAACCCATGATTGAGCTGGCACCCATAATGTGAACCGCAAAAATAAAGAAGGTTACACTGGGTGGAGCATAGGTCGTGGACAGAGGCGCGTAGAACGTCCAACCAAAGTTGGGTGCCCCGCCTTCCATAAACAGAGTGGATGCCAACATCGCAAACG
>CAJWCA010000110.1 GCA_913020395.1 uncultured Cellvibrionales bacterium
CAATACCAACTTGTCTGCGGTGTATCGCTTGAGCAAGGCGTGTCTGCGCGGAATGATGAAAGCCCGCTGGGGTCGAATCATTAACATCAGCTCGGTAGTGGGTGAGATGGGTAACGCTGGGCAGTCTAACTATGCGGCAACAAAAGCGGGTGTGGCGGGATTTGCACGATCCTTAGCCAAAGAGGTAGGCTCTCGTGGAATTACAGTGAATACGGTGGCGCCAGGTTTTATTGATACGGACATGACTAAGGTTCTGACCGACGATCAAAAAGACGTGATGCTGAAACAAATTCCGCTGGCGCGTTTGGGTCAGCCGGAAGAGATCGCAGCGGTCGTCAGTTTTCTAGCTGGGGACACTGGGGGCTACATTACAGGCGATACTATCCATGTAAATGGTGGTATGTATATGTAGTAAGTCCTTGATTAATATGTAAATTTATCTTTATTACAAAGATTTTTTGCAAGATGCGTTACAACACGGCGAATTTCAATGTAAAATGCCGCTCGTGTTGACCTCGGCATCTAAAAAACGGCCAGAGTTGTTGGCTGAAATGATGTACAAAATACGGTTTAACCGAATTTATCGATTAGGAGTTTAAAAACTTATGAGCAGCATTGAAGAGCGCGTAAAAAAAATCGTTGCAGAGCAGTTGGGCGTTAAAGAAGAAGAAGTAAAAAACGAAGCGTCTTTCGTTGAAGATCTGGGTGCAGATTCTCTCGATACTGTTGAGTTGGTAATGGCTCTCGAAGAAGAATTTGAAACCGAAATTCCTGACGAAGAAGCCGAAAAAATTACAACAGTGCAGCTGGCGATCGATTACGTCAACGCTCACCAGGATTAATCATTCAGCACTTGCTGATTGACTGATTGACAAAAGCCGTCACTATTGCGAAATAGTACGGCTTTTCTTGTTTGTATCATGTCGTAAAATTATCATAGTTACTGTCGCGCTATTCAATGTTCTATGGTGCTGTCTATTTAACGCAGCACACTGGCTTAGATGGAGAAAAAGGTGTCTCAAAGAAGAGTTGTTGTAACGGGTCTTGGAATGGTTAGCCCACTGGGCAACACGGTGGCCTCTACCTGGGAAGGTATTTTGGCAGGCAAAAGTGGTGTCACTGACATTGATCGTTTTGATGTGTCCAAATTTACCACCCGCTTCAGTGCAGGTTTAAAAGACTTCAGCGTCGATTCTTATTTTCCCGCTAAAGACGCGCGCAAGATGGATCCGTTTATACAATATGGCATGGTTGCGGGCATTCAGGCGTTTGAAGATGCTGGCCTTGAAGTGACTGAAGAGAACGCCGATCGAATGGGCGCCGTTATAGGAGCTGGTATCGGTGGCATTGGCTCTATCGAAGACGGTGCCTTGACCATTGAACATAAAGGACCGCGGCGTATATCGCCCTTTTTTGTGCCCGGCGCGATCATCAATATGATTGCCGGTAACTTGTCTATTAAATATGGCTTTCGCGGACCCAATTTGGCGGTTGTAACCGCTTGTACCACGGGCACACACAGTATTGGACTGGCCGCACGTTCCATTATGTACGGCGATGCCGACGTGATGTTGGCGGGCGGTGCAGAGATGGCAACCACCCCTGCTGGACTGGGCGGCTTTGCCGCGGCCCGCGCGCTATCCACCCGCAATGATAACCCTCAGGCGGCCAGCCGGCCCTGGGATAAGGACCGCGATGGTTTTGTCTTGGGTGATGGTGCAGGTGTGTTGGTTTTGGAAGAATATGAACATGCCAAGGCCCGCGGAGCCAAAATTTATGCAGAGATGGTGGGTTTTGGTATGAGCGGCGACGCCTACCACATGACCTCGCCTCCACCCGATGGTGCCGGTGCCGCCAAGTCCATGAGCAATGCCATCAAGGATGCTGGTATTCCGTTGGATGCTATTAGTTATATCAATGCCCATGGTACCTCGACACCCGCGGGTGACGTGGCCGAATGCCAGGCGGTTAAGTCCGTGTTAGGCTCAGCAGCAGACAATGTCGCTGTCAGCTCAACCAAGTCGATGATCGGCCATTTGCTGGGTGCAGCGGGCGCGGTTGAAGCCATTTTCAGTGTTCTGGCGATTAGGGATCAAGTGGCACCCCCCACAATCAATCTGGACAACCCAGAGGAGTCTTGTGATATAAACCTGGTGCCCCACACAGCACAGGAACGCAAGATCGACGCAGTGTTGTCTAACTCTTTTGGTTTTGGTGGGACCAACGGTTCAGTTTTGTTCCGCAAGCTGTCCTGAGCGAAATGACACCGGAGGCACGTTGAGTTTTAGTCCCCTGATTATTGTTAATGGTGTGCATAACGCGCAGATTTCACCCCTGGATCGTGGTTTTGCCTACGGCGACGGGGTGTTTGAAACCATGGCAATGGAGAGCGGGGACATTAGACTGCTTAACTGGCACCTGGCTCGCCTTAACGATGCCTGCCAGACCTTGTCCATCCCCCTGAACGAATCCACCCTGTTGGCGCAGTTGGAGCAAACGATTGCCGCCGCAGTGGCTGCCAAAATTGATAGGGCGATCGTCAAAATAATAGTGACGCGTGGTGAGGGAGGGCGCGGTTATGCCACACCCAATCCAGTCCGTCCGACCCTGTGTACAATTGTTAACCCGCCTGCTAATCACCCTTTGGGCAACCGTCAAAACGGCATTAAACTATTTGCTTGCTCACAAACGCTGGGCCGAAACCGCAGCCTCGCCGGTTTGAAACATTTAAATAAACTTGAGTATATTTTAGCAAGGGACGAATGGAGTGATGATACCTACGCAGAAGGTTTGATCTGTGATGATCGTGGCCATATCATCGAAGGCACTTTTTCCAATATATTTTTTGTTTGCGAGGGAGCTCTAGTGACGCCCAGGCTTTCCCAGTGTGGCGTGGCGGGCGTTATGCGCAAAATAATCATCGAAGAGCTTGCACCGCTGCTTTCTGTTCCTGTTAGGCAGATAGATTTTTTGCCCGAGGATCTTGATCAAGTTGATGAGGTGTTTGTCTGCAACAGTGTGATTGGAATTTGGCCAGTAATGAGTTATGCCAAACACAGTTGGACTGTAGGTGATTTAAGTCGCAAGTTACAAACAGCATTGCAAACATTTTTGGGGCGCGCTGAATGACGGCAGATGCAGATAAAGAACGAGTAAACTGGGTAAAACGTAGTCTGATATTGTTCTTGCTAACCACTGTGTTCGCCAGCCTTTTGGCGGCCTATCATCTTCTACGTTATTTCAGCTCTGAGATCACCTTGCCCGAGCAGGGTCTGGATTTTGTCATCGAGCCCGGCAGATCTATCGGTCAGGTTGCCCGCCGACTGGACCGGCAGGGTGTGTTGGAAGACGCCAGCTTTTTAATTGCCTATGCTCGCCTGAGCAATCGTGTAGATATTAAAGCGGGGGAATATACTCTTAAAAAACCGCTTACGCCTTTGACCTTGTTGGCGTTGTTTCGAAAAGGTGAGGTAAAAACTTATCAAGTCACATTGCTCGAAGGTTGGACCTTTCAGCAGGCCCTTGATCACCTGCACACACAGAGCCAGTTGCGGGCAAAACTAAAAGGCCAAAGCCAGAATCAAATGGCCGAGTTACTCTCGCTTGGAGAGAGCCGACTGTCGCTGGGTGAAGGTGGGCTGGAAGGTTTGTTTTTTCCGGATACCTACCATTTTGTGAGGGGTAATAGTGATGTCTCTATTCTACTGCAGGCACGCCGCGCTTTAGAAAAAATATTAATGAGTGAGTGGGAGGAGCGCGCGGAGAACTTACCTTATTCAGACCCCTACGAAGCGCTGATCATGGCATCCATTGTAGAGCGGGAAAGTGGTGCGGTCAGTGAGGGTGAAAAAATTGCGGGTGTATTTGTTCGACGACTTCAAAAGAACATGCGTTTGCAAACGGATCCTACGGTGATCTATGGCCTGGGAGACGAATACACAGGCAATTTGCGCCGCAAACACTTGAAACAGGCGAGCCCCTATAATACCTACTTAATAAAAGGTTTGCCGCCGACACCCATCGCAATGCCCGGCCGAGCAGCGATTCATGCGGCTCTGCACCCGGAGGCAGGCAGTGCTTTGTATTTTGTGGCAAAGGGTGACGGCAGCCACTATTTCTCGGATAATCTGGCACAGCACAATGCTGCGGTTAGAAAGTACCAGATTTATCAACGCAAAAAGAATTACCGATCGGCCCCGGGTTCTTAGTCCATTGCAGTCATTAAAAAGGTAAATAATGAAAGGCGTTCGCGGAAAATTCTTAACTATCGAAGGCACTGAGGGTGTGGGCAAGAGTACCAATATTGCCGTCATTCAATCCTATCTGGAAGCACAGGGCGTCACGATTAAACTGACCCGCGAGCCGGGTGGCACACCACTGGCCGAGGAGATCCGAGAGCTCTTGTTGAGCAAGCGCGAGGAAACCGTGCATGAAACCGCTGAACTCTTATTAGCCTTTGCCGGCCGGGCGCAACACCTGAAAACATTTGTGGAGCCTGCCTTGGCGCGGGGGGAATGGGTGCTGTGTGATCGTTTTACCGACTCCACCTATGCTTACCAAGGGGGTGGGCGCGGAATCGATTTGAAAAAAATTGAAACTCTGGAGAATATGGTACAGGGGGATTTGAGACCGGACCTTACCTTAATTCTGGATATTGATGTTAAGTTGGGTTTGGAACGCGCACGCCAAAGAGGTGAGCTGGATCGCTTTGAAATTGAGTCTATTCCATTTTTTGAGCGAGTCAGGCAAGCCTACCTCAAGCGTGCGTCACAATACCCGGCGCGCTACCGGGTGATTGATGCCTCTCGCTCACTGGATGAGGTAAAACTGGATGTGGAGTCGGCGTTGGCTGGCATACAGGCCTAAAAAGGCGCCGGCGATTGAATGTCGAGGGTCTCACCCGTTAAGGGGTGTTGAAAACGCAGTTCTCGAGCGTGGAGAAGCAATCGCTCGGAGGCGTTCAGCGCATCACCGTTGGCATACAAAGTATCCCCGAGAATAACGTGACCAATGGCTAACATGTGCACTCTAAGTTGATGGGAGCGGCCGGTAAAAGGGTGTAGTGCCACCCGGGTTTGGGCCAGCTTGTCGTCTCTGCTTATCACCTCAAAGTGGGTGAGGGCCGACTTGCCATTTTCCCTGTCGACCATTTGCCGTGGGCGGTTGGGCCAGTCGCAAATTAAAGGCAGTTCTATTTTGCCAGTATCTTTTTCGATATGGCCATCGACTATGGCCTCGTAGGATTTTTCTATCGCTCTGTTTTCAAACAGTTGACCCAGTGCTTTTTGAGCCGGGTGACTGAGAGCGATGATGACAAGCCCCGAGGTCGCCTGGTCCAGTCGATGCACAATTCTGGCGTTGGGGTAGGGTTTGAGCAGCCGGTTTATCAGGCAGTCTTTTTTTTCAGGACCCCGGCCGGGCACGGTAAGTAGTCCACTGGGTTTTTCGACAATTAACATCGCCTCGTCGCGATAGAGAATAGGGATTGTATCGGGCATTGCTAAGCTTTACTCTGTGCGCTGTTCAGGTGCGGCATTATCGCACAGCTTCACGCGTTTAAGCATTACACGGCCTTTAAAAAGACATGACAACACCCGCTGATTTTCCCGCAATCCCCTATCCCTGGCAGCAGACAAGCTGGCAGCGCCTGCTCGATCAGCATCAATCTCAAAAGCTGCCCCATGCACTGATGCTGGCGGGACAGAAGGGAATCGGTAAATCTTGTCTGGCACGGGCTTTGGCTCAGTTCCTTCTGTGCCTTTCCCCCCGCAGTGGTTTGGCCTGTGGTGAGTGTCGCTCCTGTCTGCTGAATAAGGCCAATACCCACCCCGATATGAAACTCATTGGGCCTGAAGAAGTGGGCAAGGCGGTAAAAATCGATCAGATTCGCGCCCTGGCTGACTTTGTGAGCAAAACATCCCAGCAGGGAGGGTATAAAGTGGCGATCATTGAGCCCGCAGAGGCCATGAACATTAATGCCGCCAACGCCTTACTTAAGAGCCTCGAGGAGCCTTCTGGCAACACCTTATTAATATTGGTCAGCCACGTGCCCAGTACGGTAATGGCAACCGTGAGGAGTCGCTGTCAACTGCTTACTCTCTTAACCCCGGCTACAGACCAGGCCTTGCCATGGCTCAGCGCAATGGTTGAAGACGGCGATGCCGCCACGCTGTTGCAGTTTGCCGATGGCGCGCCGTTAACCGCTTTAGGTTTGCTGGAGGGCGATGGGCTTGAGCAGCGCCGCGAATTCCAGTCGTGCATGGTGACTATTGCGCTGGGCCAGTCCTCCCCGCTGGATGCGGCCAAAAAATGGCTCGATTCCGATACAGTGGAGCTGATGAACTGGTTGATCGCCTGGACCCATACGCTGGCCTGCCACCTGGGCGCAGGAGACGTTGAGCGCGGTCAGCTGCCGGATGAAGCGCTCACCCCTTTGGTGAAGGGGCTAGACCCTGTGTTGTTATATCGCTATCTCGACAAAATCATGGTCTCTAAAAGGCAGCTGCTCAGTGGTGCCAACCCCAATAAACAGCTGCTGCTCGAAGAAATACTCATGGATTGGCGGGCCCTGGCCCGATTGTCTTTCGGGCGTGCTAGACAGGCCTGAGTGAATGAATTACCTTAAGGAAGCTATAATGAATAACACTGACTCTCAGCAGGATAAGAGCGTATGAAAGGAATAGGCGGAGGGGCCCGCAACGGCATTCTCTCACTGACAATTAAAGACAAGGCGGTGCTTTACGCGGCCTATATGCCTTTTATTAACAACGGCGGTCTGTTTATTCCAACCAATAAATCCTACGCCCTGGGCGATGAAGTGTTCATGCTGTTAAACCTGATGGACGAGCCGGAAAAGATCCCGGTCGCCGGTAAAGTTGTCTGGGTGACACCAAAGGGTGCTCAGGGCAATCGCGCCGCCGGCATTGGCGTGCAATTTAATGATCAGGACGATACTGCCTCTAAAAAGATAGAAACCTACCTGGCGGGTTCCCTTGAATCTGACCGCCCAACCCATACAATGTAGGTTCCTTGAACCGCTTTCACTTCCTCAAACTTTGAATTTCCAACATGATTATTGACTCTCACTGCCATCTGGATCGCATCAATCTGGATCGTTATGAAGACACCTTATCCCTGGCGCTCGACGCCGCCCGTGAGCGGGATGTAGAGGGTTTTCTCTGCATCAGTATCAGCCTTGAGAACCTTCAGGCTGTTGTTGATATTGCTCAGGCTAACCGCAATGTGTGGGCATCTGTGGGGGTGCATCCTCTGGATGTAGACAGCGGTTTGGCGGATGTTGAACGCTTGCTGGCATTCGCTCGTCAGGACAAAGTGGTGGCGATAGGTGAGACAGGCCTCGATTATTATTACAGCCAGGACAGTAAAGCCTTACAGCAAGAAAGTTTTGCCTCTCATTTGCAGGCCGCGGGCAAAGCCAAGTTGCCGGTAGTGGTGCACACCCGGGATGCCAGGGAGGACACCCTGGCATTGATTCGATCTGAAGGCGACAGTGAGAGTGCAGGTGTGTTGCACTGTTTTACTGAGGACTGGGACATGGCCCGGCGGGCGATGGATATGAACTATATGATCTCGATATCAGGGATTGTGACCTTCAAAAATGCAGAGTCTTTACGGGATGTCGTGCGACAGGTTCCGTTGGACCGCTTACTTATCGAAACCGATTCCCCTTATTTGGCTCCGGTGCCTTATCGCGGAAAACCTAATCAGCCTTTATACGTACGAGAAGTGGCCGAATACGTGGCCGAATTAAAAGGCGTGAGCCTTGAGGCATTAGCTGAGGCCACCACTGCCAATTTCTTTCGACTTTTTAACCAGGCCAGTAAAACCCGAATACTTTGACCGCTAAATGACGAGTGCGCTTTCATGACCCAGAACAAACTTGCAACACAACAAATCAAGACCATGCTGGAGCTGCAAAACAGCATGAACAGTAAGGTCAATGCCCAGTGGCGCGAGCAGGGTTTTGAATGGTACCGAGCCATTTGGATTGAATGTGGAGAACTGTTGGATCACTACGGTTGGAAGTGGTGGAAAAAGCAAGATCCCGATGTCGACCAGGTTCAGCTGGAACTGATTGATATCTGGCATTTTGGTTTGAGCATACTGCTCAGCAGTGGCGAAAGTGATGAAGCTATAATCGCCAGGGTTCAGCAGGAACTGCAGATTGCCACAGATGAGCCGGATTTTCGTCTGGACCTGGAGTCATTTGCTGCGGAAACCCTGAACAGCCGAAGTTTTTCCTTGGCCTCCTTTGGTCGTCTGATGGCAGGCATCTCGCTCTCAAGCGATGCACTGTATGAAGGGTATGTCGGCAAAAATGTACTGAATTTCTTTCGTCAGGATCACGGTTATAAAACCGGCACTTACGTGAAAGTCTGGGGGGGACGAGAGGACAACGAACACCTTGTTGATGCGATTCGAGAGTTGGACGCAAGCGCCCCCGATTTCCAGACTAGCCTCTACCAGAACCTGGAGGAGCGCTATCAGGCCCTGAACGGCTAAAGCTCAGCTATACTTCGGCAGCGCAAATCCCTATAATGCGCAACCGTCTGGTCGGGGTCCCCGGCCTGAGTCTAAACGAGTCCTACGGAGAATTATTGTGAAAGCACCTGTCCGAGTTGCCATTACCGGCGCCGCTGGCCAAATCAGCTACTCCCTGTTATTCCGCATTGCTGCGGGCGAAATGCTGGGTAAAGACCAACCTGTTATTCTGCAGATGCTGGAAATCACACCCGCACTGAATGCGCTTAAGGGCGTGGCCATGGAACTGGACGACTGTGCCTTTCCGCTGCTGGCCGGCATGGTTTGTAGTGACGATCCCAATGTTGCCTTTAAAGATGCAGACTTCGCGCTGCTAGTCGGAGCTCGTCCACGTGGTCCTGGCATGGAGCGTGCCGATCTGCTGGCCGCCAACGCCGCAATCTTTTCTGTTCAGGGTAAGGCGATTAACGATCACGCTTCTCGCGACATTAAAGTATTGGTTGTGGGTAACCCTGCCAATACCAACTCCCTGATTGCCCAGCGCAATGCGCCAGACATCAACCCACGTCAATTCACCGCCATGACTCGTCTCGATCACAATCGTGCGATGACACAATTGGCTCAGAAAACCGGTAAAACGATCAATGATGTTGCCAAACTGACCATTTGGGGTAACCACTCTTCGACTCAATACCCCGACATTCATCAAACAACCGTTGCCGGTGCTGATGCGATGGGTTTGATCGATCAAGCTTGGTACGAAGGTGATTTTATCCCTACCGTACAGCAGCGTGGAGCCGCAATCATTGAAGCACGTGGCGCCTCTAGTGCTGCATCTGCTGCCAATGCTGCTATCTTCCACATGCGCGATTGGGCGCTGGGAACCGCCGAAGGCGATTGGGTTAGCATGGGTGTTTATAGCGATGGAAGTTATGGCATTGAAGAAGGTCTGATTTACTCTTTCCCTTGTGTCTGTAAAGACGGGGACTGGGAAATTGTGCAGGGTGTAGAGATTAACGACTTCTCCCGTACAAAAATGACCGCGACTGAAAAAGAGTTGCAGGAAGAACGTGACGCAGTAAAAGACTTACTGCCAAGCTAAACGTTCTGGCTTCATAAAAAAGCGCCGCATAGCGGCGTTTTTTTTTGCGGTCTATTTAGGTATGCTCATTCACAAATTTTTACCCATCACTGAAAAACAACAGGATTCAACATGGCGCTACCAAAAGTGGGAAACCTTGCACCGGCCTTCACTCTCAAGAATCACAAGGGTGAAAAAGTGAGTTTGAAGGACTTCAAAGGCAAAAAGAACGTTGTTGTGTATTTTTACCCAAAGGCTTTAACTCCGGGTTGTACAACACAGGCCTGTGGCATTCGTGACAGCGAGGCGGAGCTTGCCAAGCTGGATACTGTGGTGTTTGGATTGAGCCCTGATCCTGAGGCCAAATTGCAGAAATTCATCGACAAACATGAATTAAACTTCGACCTTCTAGCAGACGAAGATCATAAAATCGCAGAAAAATACGGCGTCTGGGATTTAAAGAAGTTTATGGGGCGCGAATACATGGGGATTGTGCGCACGACCTTTATTGTGGGTAAGGACGGTCGCCTCAAGCAGATCATGAACCGTTTTAAAACCAAAAGTCATCACGATGACCTGTTAGTCGAGCTTGAATCTTTATAGAACCTCATTTTGAGTCAGAATCTCGACTGGTTCACAAAATACGGGTCCCTGCGTTGACCCTAAAGTGTAGCTTGTTATAACTGCCTACTGTATTGGCACGTCTTCCCGGGCAGGGCGTGTTGATGCCTTTCTCCGGCACCACAGGCCCCACAACTGGACAACGCAGCTAATGAACGCTCCCACAGAGCAGGTTTCACCTCTTTTCCCACCTTCATCGAACAAAAAAGCGGTTTATGAAGGTTATCAGTTTGATCAATTTCCAGACCGCCTGCGGTTCCTCCACCGCCAGTTATTGACTCCAAAAGCAGACCCCGAGAGCCAGACCCTGGTCTATTTGAGGGCCGGTTGTATGATGTTTGGCCTGGAATATGGGTTCTATATTCCTATGAATCAGAAGCGGGGGCAGTCCCTTTGTTGTGATTTGGGAAGTGACAGAGAAGGGCAAATTCAGGGTTATGGACCGCTTCCGTCGCTCCAGAGGGCAATAAATAGTAGCGGATTGACAATTTTTGCCCCTGTTGACGGAAGACTGGCTGTCAATTTAACGGAGCTCACCTATAATGGATTGCAGGTCGGTGGCTATATTGCCACGCCTGTCAGCGAAGGTGGTGAGCAGTTGGGGTTGTTGATGTTCTTTTCGGTGAACATCATCGACAAACCTTACACCGCACAGGATCGTGAAACCGTTACCTTAATGGCAGAAGGAGTCGCTAGGATGAACAGAGTACAAAGTATTGGCAATGAGTTTCAGGGCGAGGAGAGCCCGGAAGTCAATGAGCGTTTTGCAACGCCAGGTGTCAAGAGTTTTAAAGAGTACAGTTATCAAGCCAAATTGCCCCAAGCTTACGGTATTGCCGGCAAGGTGGTGGATGTTCTGCAGGTGCGCATTGGTCATCAGGCGCTGGGTATTGATCATATCGCCGCCGATATGAGCCTGTCCAAGAGAACACTGCAGCGTCGTTTGCAGCAGCAGAATATCAACTTTGCTCAGTTGCGTGACCAGGTTCGTTTTCACTACTCGATTGGTTATCTGGTGGAGCGGAACCACAGTATTGAACATACCTCCAGAATTCTGGATTTTTCTGATCGCACCAGTTTTACCAATGCGTTCAAACGCTGGACGGGTTTGTCTCCAAGTACCTTCAGAAAACTCTTCCGCGACTACGTTTAAGACCTGTAGTCACACTGGGCCCTTTGTTGTCTCGCTCCTGAGCGGGCCCAATCACTTCCAAAAGACAGAGTCTACCGTTACCGGGCCTATATAGGCTCGGTAATTGCCTGTGTTCTCTAAACTTGGTAGAGTTACCGGCTTTGCAACTCCCCTAAAGTTAAGAGGTAAATTGGATGGATTTCTTTATTCCGGCCGCCATGGCACAGGCACAGACAGGTGCACCCACGGAAGCCAACCCTATGGTCACACTGATAATGTTTGGTGGCCTGTTTGTTTTCATGTATTTGTTCATTATTCGTCCACAGCGCAAACGTCAAAAAGAGCATACCGATCTGGTGGCTTCGCTGGCTAAAGGCGATGAAGTGGTAATGACCAGCGGTATGCTGGGCAAAATTACCAAAGTGGATGAAAACTACATCGTGCTGGATGTTGGCAGCAATGCCGAACTGAAGTTTCAGCGTGTAGCTGTTCACGCGGTTCTGCCTAAAGGCACCATCAAGTCTATCTAGTTATGACTATCGCGTCTGTTGCTTTTCCCAACGCTTTATCTCTTGCACAGACGCCAACTCCTCTTCAAGCCCTCGACCGTCTTAGTGCCTCCCTGGGTGGCCCCCGCATCTGGATAAAGCGGGATGACCTCACGGGCAGCCATCTTTCGGGCAATAAAATTCGCAAACTGGAATTTGTGCTCGCTGAAGCTCAGCAACAGGGCTGCGATACTCTGATCACTTGCGGCGGCCTGCAATCTAATCACTGCCGGGCAACGGCGCTGTTGGGCGCGCAACTAGGCCTGAAGGTCCAGTTGATTTTGCGAGGCACCCCAGAGGGCCAAGCAGATGGCAATCTGTTTCTCGATCACCTCGCGGGTGCCAACGTCGCCTGTTATCCCACCAAAGAATATGTAAAAAACCTGGACGCTTTGTTTGCTCATTGGCAGACCCATTACCGGGAGCAGGGTAGCAAGGCATTTGTGATTCCTACGGGCGCCAGCGACGAAATTGGCGTGTGGGGTTATATTCAATGTGCCAGGGAATTAAAGGCCGATTTTGCGCAGCATCAGATTGATCCCGAGCTTATCGTGTGTGCGACGGGCTCTGGCGGCACTCAGGCGGGCCTGACGGCAGGCGCTTCCCTTTTTGAACTCAATGCCCAAGTGATTGGCATGGCGGTCTGTGATAACTCTGATTACTTTAAACACAAGGTAAGGGAAGACCTGGACGCGTGGCAACATCGCTATCAGGTGGAGCTCGATCTTGATGCGCTGTCAATTGTTACCAATGACGATTACATGGGACCAGCCTATGGTGTTGCAGCACCTGAACATATAGATGCGATTCAGCTGCTGGCTAAACTGGAAGGCATCGTGTTGGATCCGGTTTATACGGGTAAAGCCTTTGCGGGTCTTCTTGGAGAAATAAAAAGCGGTCGCTGGTCGAGTTATAGCGATGTTGTATTTGTACATACAGGTGGGATTTTTGGTTTGTTTCCTCAGAAAGGGGAGTTTATTTTTTAGTCCTGGATGAGTGGCGGCCGGAGGGGAGGTGAACCCTTCTGGGACCCGCTTTTCGCCATCCATGGCCGCTCGAATGCCGCTTCCTGCGGCATACGGTCCCAGAAGGGTTCACCTCCCCTCCGCCCTTCAATTCTAGAGTTGTTTTCTTTTCAGTTTTTTGGGATTTTTTTATTTGTATCGAAATTTTCTATCAATAGCTGTTTTGTTTGAGTGCATAACTCTGGTCTTGTTGTTTGAGAGGCCAGAAAAGAGCAGTGAGCTAGAATTGAAGATCGGAGCGGGGTAAGCCCTTCCTGGACCGTATGCCGCATGGAGCGGCATTCGAGCGGCCATGGATGGCGAAAAGCGGGTCCAGGAAGGGCTTACCCCGGTCCGGTCGCCACCAGTACAAGTTAATTTTGCCTCCCCTAACTCATGCAACAAATACGCACCTCGATACGATAGAAAGAATGAATAACAACAGCTGCCAGGAGACCCGTTTACAACGGCAATGTATAATTTACTGTCTGATTGTTGTGTTGAAAGTAGAGCAGTAAAAAATAGAACCGTTGCGTTGAGGTTGCTGTTAGCGGCCCCGAGTGTGGAAAGAGGTTAGAACTCTGCGAAAGAGAAGGTAGA
>CAJWCA010000111.1 GCA_913020395.1 uncultured Cellvibrionales bacterium
ATAAATAAAAGGAAAATTTAGGTGATGCTCACTCATAAACTGGCAAAGAGCGCCCTTTGTAGCCTGTTTTTTGTACTACCCGGTGCAGGGATTTCTGCTGAAAGCAGTACTGAATTGTATTGGGGCGATACACATCTGCATACGTCTTACTCATTTGATGCCTTTCTGAGCAAAAACCAATCGGCCGACCCAGACACTGCTTATCGCTGGGCCAAAGGGCTTCCGGTCATTCACCCCTACACACGCGCTAAAGTGCAAATCGAGACACCTCTGGATTTTTTAGTGGTATCTGACCACGCTGAAGCAATGGGAGTGATGCGAGCGGTGGTTCGGGAAACTGAAGACTTGGGTGAGATGTCGTTCTGGGGGGAGGTGAAACGCTGGCTCTCTCTGGCCATTATTAGAGATTCTGTTGAAGATGGAACCAGTGAGGAGGTGTTTAATGACCTGCTCCCTGACAAGGCTCTACAGCCCGGCAGTGACCCGGTACAAGACCCCGCTAATGTGTTCCCGGACTCGTCTCTTGGAGACATGACCCAAACTGTCAAAACCGCATGGGGCGAAATCGTAGATGCGGCCGATCGCCATAATGATCCGGGTACATTTACCGCATTTTTGGGCTGGGAATGGAGTTCTATACCCACGGGAGCGAATTTGCATCGAGTGGTGATATCGCCTAATGGTGCCAAAGAGGGTCGTCAATACTTGCCCTTTGGTTCCGATCAGAGTCAATACCCGGAAGACCTTTGGGCATTTCTGGATAAAACAGCCCGCGAAACCGGCAGCGAATTTATCGCTATCCCCCATAACTCTAATGTCTCCAAAGGATATATGTTTCCAGAGGTGACGCTAAAAGGGCAACCGATTACGGTTAACTACGCCAGAACACGCATGGCCTGGGAGCCTGTTGTGGAAGTCACCCAGATAAAAGGGGACTCGGAAACTCACGCGAGTCTGTCTCCGGAAGATCCTTTTGCCAGTTTCGAAGACTATGGCTATTACTTGCAAAAAACACCGGAGGCATATGAGGTCAGTGAGGGTGACTACGTTCGGGCGGGGTTGCGTCGAGGGTTGGAAATTGAGCAGTCTATTGGCGTCAATCCCTTTAAGTTTGGCGTAATAGGATCAACAGACGCTCACACCGGTTTGTCTTCCGCAGAGGAAGATAATTTTTGGGGTAAATTCGCCCACGACTCAACTCCGGAATCAAAACGCGGCGGACCAATTTTGGGCGGCACTCGGGCTACAGGTTGGAACATGTCAGCCTCTGGGCTGGCTGCAGCTTGGGCGCAGGAAAATTCTAGAGAAGCGATATTTGCAGCCTTTAAGCGGAGGGAAGTGTACGCAACAACAGGGCCGCGTATAAAAGTGCGTGTCTTCGCCGGGTGGAATTTCCCAAAACATGCGGCACAGGCAGAAGAGATCGCGAGTATTGGGTATTCGCAGGGAGTCCCCATGGGAGGTGACCTGGTGCAATCCGCAGAGGAAACACCGCCGGTTGAATTACTGATACGAGCGGTTAAAGACCCCGCGGATGCCAATCTCGATCGAGTCCAGGTCGTGAAGGGTTGGTTAGATAAAAGTGGCACTAGCCATGAAAAAGTTTTCAATGTGGCTTGGTCTGGCGAAAGAGTGATGGATAGCTCCGGTCGTTTGCCCGAAGTGGGTAGTACCGTTGATATCACCACGGCCAAATACACCAATACGATTGGTGCTGCAGAGTTGGCCACCCTCTGGACAGACCCTGACTTTGATGAAAATCAACGGGCATTTTACTATGTTCGGGTATTACAAATTCCCACACCCCGACACTCTCTCTACGACGCTGTATCTCTCCAGGTAAAACCTCCTGAGGAGGGGCCGGCCGTGTTGCAGGAAAGAGCCTATACCTCGCCAATATGGTATACACCACAATAGCGTGTTGCAGAGACAATTGACCTGAGAGGGTAGAATGAAAATACGTTTGCACAAACTAACGACCGAACCACTGCTGCAGTTTATTGCATTGGGCGTTGTGATCTATGTTTTAGCTGAAATGATTGTACCGCTTGAAAATGGCTTATCAAGTAACAATATTAAAGTCAGTGAAGCGGCGTTGATTAAGTATATGCAGTTTCAGAACAAACGTTTTGATTCTTCGGCAGCGAAGGAAAAGTGGCTGTCTCTTTCAATACAGGAGAGAGAGCAGTTGATAGAAGACTATGTCCGAGACGAGGTGTTGTATCGTGAAGCCCTGGCGCTCGGGTTAGACAGGGACGATCAGATTATTCGTCGCCGACTCACCCAAAAACTCGACTATGTAATGCGAGGTTTTATTGAAGATGTTGAGAAGGTCTCACCGGTTGAGCTCGAGCGATTCTTTCTCAATAACCAGTCTGACTATTGGATTGACGCTTCTATTACCTACACCCATGTTTTTATCAGCTCAAATAACCGAACCGAGGCGGAAACAAAGAGCATTGCATTAACCTCGCTCGCCCAGTTGAATAAAATGAATATCCCTTTTGATCGAGCGGCCGCTTTTAGCGAACGTTTTTTATTCCACCGGAACTATGTCGATCGAACACCTGATTTTGTGAGTAGTCATTTTGGTGAGTCTTTTTCGGAGCAAGTCTTTAGCGCCAAGGCTGGTACAGGCGAATGGCAGGGACCATTTAGCTCTCACTACGGAGCACACTTGGTTATGATCACTAAAAATGACCAAGGAAGACACCCGGTACTTGAAGAAGTAGCGCCACTGGTTTTGGGAGATTTACGCAGACAGAAGCTCGATATCGCCAGAAAGGCCGCGCTGGAGGAAATGATTGGCACCTATTCAATTAGCCGTGATCAGCTAAAAGTACAAAATGAAGACGTGCTCGCCTATGTCCCATAGAATGCTTGTTCGAATATTTGTGTTTCTCTGCCTTTGGGTTTTATCCAACGGTAGCTACTCTCATGAAGGGCGTCCAGTATTTATTGAGGTGTTAGAAAAGGATAATGGGCGGTACAGTCTCCGTTGGAAAACCCCACCTGTTGTAGAGACAGGTTCTGAACCCGAAATCCATTTGTTGGCGGAGCACTGTAAGCTGGAATCGGGAAGGACTTCTCCGGCGTTAACAGGTAAAAAGAGTTATCGTTGTTCGAAAGATAATACGACGGGCGACTTGCAAGTTAAGCTTGAAATTGTGTTAGATTACCCAAAGGGGAACCCTTCACTATCTACATTAGTTAAGTTTGAAACTGTCCATGGCGATATTCGAAGTTTCTTTCAGGTGCCGGGAAAAGAGCGCATTCTACTTTCTGCAGAGGTGACCGCCTTATCTCTGGCGAAGCGTTATTTGACAGCAGGCATTACTCATATTTTAAGTGGCTATGATCACTTGTTGTTTGTGTTGTGTTTGATGCAAATCGCCCGCACGGGGCGGCGTCTTTTAATAGTTGTGAGCGCGTTTACCTTAGCGCATTCATTGACGTTATTGGCGTCTACTCTCGCTTGGACCCGTATTCGAATTGATGTTGTGGAAACCTTGATTGCACTTAGTGTTGTGATGTTACTGGCGGAGCTATTGAGAGAGAAATTGACCGGTCAGCGTAGCGGCCTGGTGTGGCGTTACCCAACATCAGTCGCGGCCATTTTTGGCCTCTTACATGGTTTTGGATTTGCTAGTGCATTGGGTGAGATGGGATTACCTACAGACCTAAAAGTGCCGGCGCTGGCTTATTTTAATATTGGAGTAGAGCTTGGTCAGATATTGTTTATCGCAGCCACTATCTTATTGGCGACATTAATCCAAAAGATTTATCGCTGGTTTTCCCGGCCTCGTGATGGGTTCAATACACAGGATCAGAGAGCGCTTGTCACTTCCACTGCTGTGCTCGAACTGCCGGTTTCGCTTCTTTATCTCACCGGACTAGTTGCCGCTTACTGGTTTATTCGCGGCCTCGCAGACATATTTTTGGGCTAATTTTTGTTCTTCCTGAAGCTGGTAGGCGACATGCCTTCCCAGCGCTTGAAGGCCGAGGCAAAATTGCTGGGGTCATTAAAACCCAGGCACAAACTGACCTCTACAATGGAATGTGCCGGGTTAGCCAAAAGCTCTCTGGCCAGCTGGTGCCGCACATCTTGTAATAACTGAACAAAACTAACATTTCGTGCAAGTAATTTTCGTTGCAGTTGTCTAACACTAATGTTCAAAGCATCCGCAATGTCTTGCTGTTTAGGTTCTCCCATTTCCAAGCGCTTACGGATTTCCCCCTCCACTTGCAACACAATGTTTTCCCGTTCAAGTTTTTGCAGATAATCGAGTGCAACTTTTTCGCCGGCCTGTGCGAGGGCAGGGTTTCCGGGTTGACGACGCTTCAACATGGCCTCGTCTTTGATAAGCAGGGCGTCTGAATAAGAAGAAAAATGCAAGCTGGGGCCAAAGGCTTGAAGCCAGGGGGATGGGTCGAGCGGTTTCTTGCGAACAAGGTGGATTGCTACGAGATCGTCCGTTTCGATTCGACTCACCATGGCAAACAAAAAAGCATCCATTGCCTCGTCGGCCACTTGCGCGCGCAAAGTCGGTTCGATATACCAGTTTACCTCCCAATGTTGATCATTAATTTGGCTGAGTTTGATCTCGGCAACATTACTAACAAGGCGACTGAGTTTAACGAGATATTCGATTGACTCCAGCAAGGTTGCGCTGGCGTCAACCGCCAAACCCATTCCGTGAAAAGAGGTAGAGGAGCGAAATTGGGGAACACTGAGACCAAAGGCGGGGTCATCCGTTATATCAACGCAGGAGTGCCATAAGTTGCTCATGTCGCTTACCAGGAATCGCGCATTAGCATCCAGTGTTTTAGTGATATCGAGGCCCACATTTTCAAAGACTTGCACGCTATCTATGCCTCTACTTTCCAAAGAGGCCGCAATGGCACCTGCCCAGGTAGAGAGTGTGGTGTTGTGACTGCTCATTTATTTTCCAACACTGTTTATGGGGCCCCGGCTAAAGCCGTGTAAATAAGACGAGTTTGGCATACTGACACCGCTTGTTGGCGCTTTAACACCGGAGATTCCAGCGCCACTTCCCTATGATTATTCAATGTGTCTGATGACCCAATTCTAACACATCGGTCATCGCATAAAACACCCATTCTACGCTCTTGGAGTCTGCCAATGTTTAATGTCAAATCACCCTGTGTACTGGCCTTGTTAATGTGCCTGTCTCCACTGTCCTGGTCCGGTCCACACCCCTCCGTTGCGCCCTCACTTGACAGCCATACCCAGGAGTTTGATCGCAAGGTATATAAAGTGACTGATGGGGTGTATCAAGCGGTGGGTTTCGCTCTGGCCAATTCGATCATGATCGAAGGTGATGACGGCATCGTGATTGTCGATGTGACAGAAAGTGTTGAAACGGCCCGGGAAGTGATGGCTGAATTCAGGAAGATCACCGACAAACCTGTCAAAGCCTTAATATACACGCACAATCACGCCGATCATATTTTAGGCGGCAAGGGGTTTGTGCCAGATGAAGCCGTAGCAGCCACGCTGCCAGTCTATGCGCACGAATCTACCAATTTTTATATTAACCGTTTTGCCAACATTATTCGGCCAATAGTTGAAACTCGCAGTACCCGTATGTTTGGTACGGCTCTTCCCAGTGGACCAAAGGGCAGGGTGAACGACGGCATCGGTCCTTTTTTGGCGACAAAAAGTGAACAACATGAAGGCACCATTGGGTTAATCCGGCCCAACAAAACATTCGAGCAACAACTTTCACTAAACATTGCCGGCATCGATATTGAGCTGGTACATGCGCCGGGGGAAACCAATGACCAGTTGTTTGTATGGCTGCCGCAAAAACGTGTATTGCTGCCCGGCGACAATATATACAAAGCCTTTCCCAATCTTTACACCATCCGCGGCACCTTGTATCGCGATCCGTTGATGTGGGTAGACAGTCTCGACAAGATGCGAGCGTTAAAACCCAAATATATTGTGCCAAGTCATACCCGCTTGATAGCCGGGGAAGAAGCAGTGTCGGAAACACTCACGGTTTACCGCGACGCCATCCAATACGTTCACGACCAAACCATTCGTTGGATGAACGCTGGGCTGACTCCCGATGAAATTGTTGAGCGCGTAGAGTTACCTCCCCATTTAAAAAACCATCCTTTCTTGCTTGAACATTACGGCACAGTGGCATGGTCAGTTCGTAATATATTCAGTGGTTATCTAGGTTGGTTTAACGGTGACGCGGCTAGTCTTAATCCCGTTTCCCCCTCAGACCGTGCGACACAAATTATAAAGCTGGCCGGTGGACGTTCGCAGGTTGTGAATGCCGTTCGCCAGGCAATTAACAAAGAAGATTACGCTTGGGCCGCTGAATTGGCAGGGCATCTAGTCACCCTGAATAGGGATGACGAAGAAGCACTTCAGCTCAAAGCGGAGGCTTTTGAACACCTGGGGGCTCTGTCTGTGTCTCCTAATGGCCGCAATTTCTATCTGACTCAAGCGCTAGAGCTGAAAGGGGAGGCGGAAGTTAAGGATGATCGTGATTACACGGAAGACCGTCTGGATTTTGTTAAAAGCATGCCCATGAGTCAAGTGTTGAAGTCTCTACCTGTCTCCCTCAACGCGGAAGATACATTGGATCTCAATCAAACCGTGGAGCTAAAGTTTGATGACATCGATGAAACCTACACGTTCCATATCAGGCAAGGTGTCGCTGAACTGCGGGCGGGCGAAGCTGATGCTGCAGATTTGCGTGTGAAAGTGAATAGTCGTGTTTGGGCGGATGTGTTGTTAGGTGTGCAGTCGGTGCCAGCGGCCCTGTTTACCGGTGCAGTCAAATTGGAAAATAGAATTACTGATGTGCCAGCCTTCATACAATTTTTGTTGCTGTTTCAACCAGAGGAACGCTAAAAGCGTTTGTCTCGCTTAGAAAGAGATATAAACAAGTTAAACACTATAACAATAGAATGAGTCGGAGAGTTGAAGATGAAATGTTCAGTGAATAAGCTAAAAAAGAAGACCTTGTTAGTGGCAATGAGTTTGTCGATGCCATCACTGGTGTTGGCACAAGAGCAATTCTTGCTGGAGGAGGTGATCGTCACCGCACAAAAGCGAGAGCAGAGTCTCCAGGATGTGCCAGTCTCTGTGAGTGTTGTTAGTGGTGATGCTATTGCGGGATCAAACATGACAAATCTGGATGAGCTGTCAATGCAGGTGCCAAATCTGAGCATTGCTGAAGGTTCTCAGACCACTAGTATTGTCATGCGCGGACTGGGTTCAGGTATCAACCAGGGCTTTGAGCAATCTGTGGGTTTATTCATCGACGGAATCTATGCGGGTAGAGACCGTCAATTCCGTTCTCCGTTCCTCGACATTGCCTCAGTGGAAGTATTGCGTGGTCCACAGGGCACTTTGTTTGGAAAAAATACGATTGCCGGCGCTCTCAATCTAACCACCGTCAAACCCACAGAGGAATTCGAAGCATCAATTCGTACCACCTATGAACCTGAATACAATGACCGCGCCATTGAGGGTATTGTTTCCGGTGCTCTGAGTAATACCGTTAACGCAAGACTGGCCGTAAAACAAGCAGAGTCAGACGGTTATGTATACAACTCGTTAGTGGGGCGCGATGAACCCGCCAAGACAGAGTCGGTTGTTCGAGGCACTATAGTCTGGCATCCGAGTGACGACTTAGACGTAACTGCAAAATATGAAACGGCGAAATACGACGTCGATGGCGAATCCAATATCATCGATCAGGATGGCGGCTGGGCTGATGTCTATCGTACAGTCGACAGCAATTTTTCGAACAATGATCGCCTCCAGCGTTCATCCGGGCTTGAAGCCTCTGAAAATGAAAATCAGAGTTTTACCCTGAATGCGAATTACGCAATTAATGACTTCACTTTAACGTCTATAACAGGCTATTCCGAATACGAGTATCACGACAATCAAGATGTGGATTTTTCGCCACTGGAAGTGTTGAGGCTGGAGCAGGAACAAGACTTTGAACAACTGAGTCAGGAGTTTCGTTTGACTTCCCCCTTGAGCGACTCCTTTGATTTCATTGCCGGGCTCTATTACCAAACATCCGAACTCTCTCACCACAAGCGTTTAGATTCAAATCTAGGTTCTCTGATGGGAGGGGTGCCTGCTGTTGGCACTGTCAACGGTGTGCCAATGGGCCTTAATCCCTTTAGCGTAGCCAGTCTTTTGGCTCCGGCTGCTTTTGTCAATTTTGGCACCGGCTTGCTACCTACGAATGCGAGCGCGTCAATTTTGTCTATGGGTTTTCAAGGCGCCAGCTCAGGACGAGTCTCTGATTTTGAGCAGGATTCAGAAACCTGGGCTGCCTTTGCGCAAGGCACTTGGCATGTGCAGGAGGCGCTTCACCTGACACTGGGGTTGCGTTACACCAAGGAAAGCAAAGAGGCTACCCGCAGTCTTTACCTTAGTGAGTATGGGTCAGACAATGCTTTGCCTTTGAGTGATGCAAACTATGCCTTGATTTTGGGTGTTCAAAACGGTGTCTTTGGTACTCGTGCCCACAATTTGCAGGACGATAGTTCTGTTGAAAACCTGTCGCCATCCTTTAAAGTGCAATACGATTTCAACGAAGACATAATGATCTATGCCAGCGCTAGCCGTGCATTTAAATCAGGCGGATTCAGCGAGTCTGGCACTAGTGATGACTTCGCGGGTTTCAGCTACGATGACGAAGAAGCGCTGGCTTTTGAGCTCGGTAGTAAAATGCATATCCTGAATGGCCGTGGCACCTTAAACCTGGCAATTTTTCAAACCCAATACGACGACTTGCAGGTCAGCGCCTTTGTGGGAGACAAATATGTTGTGGGCAACGCAGCAGAAGCCGTCTCTCAGGGGGTTGAGCTGGATAGTGTGATCAGGATTAGCGAAGAAATGACCGTGGCAGCATCAATGGCCTATTTAGATGCCAGTTACGAGAAATTTGACAATGCAGCTTGCACACTCGCGCAAATAGAGGCTTCGGGACTTACCTCGAAAGATTGCGAACAGGATCTTAAAGGCAAGAGCCTTGCCTTTGCGCCGCAGTGGGCGGGAAACATTAGCCTTAATCACTCCACGGGGCTCAATAAGCAGCTTCGCTTGGATTCCGTTCTTGCAATCAATTACACAGGTGAGCATTATTTGGCTCAGGATCTTGACCAACGTGTCTTGGAGCCCAGTCATGTCATGCTTAATGGGCGGATTGCGCTTTCTGACCCCGACAATGGTTGGGAGCTGGCCCTGGTAGGGAAAAACCTGAGTGATGAAAATATTCGTACCTACGCCAATGATGTACCTTTAATGGATGGTGCGAATTTTTCCTATCTCGCCATGCCACGAACATTGGCCGTACAAGTCAGTTGGAATTACCAGTAGCAGGCTATTAATGCTGGTAAAATCTGCAAACTTCACCGGAGTAGAAGCGTAGTCTTCACTCCGGTTTTTTAATAATAATTGTGTGGATACTACACGAGCTAAGGTTTGATATATGACTGCTACAAAAAGCCGCGTTACTCTAATTGTCCTCTTATTTGTTATTCTGGCTGTGTTTGCCCAATATTGTATATCCACGCTGAAACGTTATGGTGGAAGTTATCTGTATGGTTATCCGCTTGTTTTAATGGATCAAACACGCCAGGCGATGGCTAAACGAGGGTCGTCCGAAGTGGCCGCCAACCACCTGATTCACATACAGCGTTTTCCAGACCACACTTTTCGCAATGTTGTTCGTCCTAATAACGATACCCTCTACAGCATTGCCTGGTTAGATCTGTCTGGCGAGCCGCTCATTCTCAGCGTGCCAGACACCCAGGGGCGGTATTATGTGATGCCGTTTATGGATGCGTGGACAAATGTGTTTGCCTCTGTGGGCAAGCGAACAACGGGTACTGCGGCTGGACACTATGCGTTAACAGGTCCGGATTGGCAGGGTAACTTGCCGGAAGACATACAGCAGATTTCGTCGCCGACAAATATGGTTTGGATGATTGGCCGGATTCAAACAAATGGGCAAGAGGATATACCGGCGGTCGCTGAATTACAGGCGAAAATTCAACTGACCCCTTTGAATCGTTGGGGAATCGGCGAGCCTAACCCCCAAAACATCTTCACGCTGGATGGCAATGATACACACAGTGATCCGGCGCAGTTTGTTTAGGATATGAGTGCCGAAACATTTTTTACCCTTCTCTCAAACCTAATGGAAAAACAGCCTCCGTCTATGCCCGCTGACGATGGCGCACTCAACGCACTCGCTGAAATTGGCGTAACGGCGGGAGAACCATTCGATATTCAGCAACTCGGTGTTTTGGATCGTTTCCTGCTGGAGAAATCCATCGGTCTCACCATTGAAAAACTGCAAAAGGCAATGAGGAGAAATGACAAACTTGAAAACGGCTGGCGAGTTCATCGAAAAATCATAGGAAACTATGGCGATCACTATGACATTCGTGGGGCGGTGGCAATGTTTGGTTTGGGTGCCTTGCCTCCGGAGGAGGCGGTCTACCCTAATACCAACATGGATTCCGACGGCAAACTTTTAAATGGTAATGCTCGCTATAAAATACATTTTGCGCCTGGTCAGATACCTCCAGCAGCGGCGTTTTGGTCGCTCAGCATGTACGACAAACGCGGATTTTTTATCGACAATCCGATTCGCCGTTATGTGATTGGAGATCGGGACCCTCTGGAATATAACCAAGACGGCTCTCTGGATCTGTTTATTCAGCACGAGGCGCCACAAGGTAAAGAGTCTAACTGGTTGCCATCCCCTGCAGATGGTTTTGAGCTGACCATGCGAATGTATTCTCCGAAGGCAGTATTTATTCGAGGTGACTGGACATTGCCGGCGATCGAACGTCTTCCTTAAGTATGATTTGGAAAAATCTTCGGGAGGTGTTTTATCGTTTAGGGGCTACAATAAAAGTCTGAGAGCCTCCCGTCACCCATCACCCAATAGCCGTGGTGGGCCATGATGGTGTTGGCAGACAAGTCTCTTTGAAAAGGATGCCAGTCATGCCGGAGAAAACATTCACGTTTACGGGTTGGAATGCGGTGATAGTGGGTATTGTGCTACTAGCAATACTGATTTCACGTTTGATGTCTTTCGGAAATAATACCGATCCGGAATTACGAGAGGCTTTGCTCAGGCAGCTTAATTCTGAGTTTTACCCCAATCAAGTCTCTCGAATGGAGGCCCTCATTGCTCAGCAAGACTCGAGTGTTCTGGAAGAGGGCGTAGGGGATGTACTGACGTCAACACTTGATATTCTTTCCGTACAAACCAGTTATCCGTTTCTCGACTTCTCTTCCCCAAGAATTATCATTGTCAAAGTGACCTATGACCTCGGAGACAACACAGGATTCAAGAAGCAATACTACCGCTATAAATACGGAATGATTGGTAATAGCTGGCAATATCAGCGTGAATCTAACGTTATCAGCTACTACCTCAATTTCATGTAGGCACGCTTACGTTTTTGAGTCTGCCCGACCCATGAAAATGCGCTCTTCCACATTGACTTTAATTTTGTCACCCGTAGAAATGTGTTCTGGCACCTGCACTGTAAGCCCTGTGGATAGCAATGCCGGTTTGGTTCTTGCTGTTGCCGAACCACCTTTGATAGAGGGATCTGTTTCAGTGATCTCAAGCTCAACACTGGTAGGCATGGCTAACGCTACGGGCACGTCATCAACGATGACAACCTGAACACCTTCAGTGTCTTCCTGGATGAACAGGATCTCGTCCGCAATGGTCTCTTTATTGAGGTTAAATGGCGTATAGTCCTCTTTGTCCATGAATACATATTCGTCGCCGTCGATGTAAGAAAACATGACCGCGCGACGGGTCAGATCAGCGAAATTCAACATTTCCGAGTCTTTGAAGGTCTCATCGATTTTGGCACCTGTGACCACATCGTACATACGCATCCGATACAAGCTGCCACCTGCGCGCCCCTGGGGCACCGAGCGTTCAATATCTTTGACAATGACCGTTCTGCCGTTGTACTCAATTGCCGCATTTTTCTTAATTTCACTGGCCTTGGGCATTAATTTTTCCTCAAAATTGATGTGTCGGCGATACTAGCACAAGAACAGGCTAAGATTAACTCACGACTCGGGAGTAAAATCATGAAGACACTCACTACTTTGTTTGCCCTGGTATTTGCTTTGATCTGCATTTCTGCAAGTGCAGATGATGCGGGGGCGGTGGTTGGCATGTTAAAAACCAATGAACATATCATTGTTATTACGGCGGGCCCTGAGGGTCCACTGTACACAGTCAAAAGCACCGTAGGCACTGTGCTTGCCGAACAGCTGTCCGGCACCCAGCTGGCCCTGCAGTTTCCTCGACTGGAAGATCTGGTTAATACAGGAATGGCGGACGGTGCAGGGCTAAATGAGCGACATTTAGCGCCCAAAGCAAGCAAACTAATCGACTAAAACGGCAATGTGGGCTCGTAATCTGACAGAAAACGACAATCCAGTTGTTATCTGTCAATCCATCGGGCGGATTTGTCATAGACCAAAGTTCTATATGTGTTTTACTTGAAAGCACTGTTAACTCACTCACTCTGGAGAAAGCTCATGGCGACTGGCCTGCAAATGCAATCAACCCTATTGAAAAATGGCACACTGGAAGTCTCACTGGCCCAGCTCGATACCCCAGAGCTCGCAGCCCACGAGGTGCTGGTTCGGGTTGAGGCCTCACCTATCAACCCCTCCGATTTACTTTTCTTATATGGGTTATGGTTATTGTTGGAGGCTCTGGCAATAATTATGGTGCTGTATTAGGCGCTTTTATTATATGGTTTATGTGGATTCAGTCTAGCCCAATGGGTCTCTGGGTGGTTGAAATGATAAGTAATAATATGCAAGATGGTAATACTTTGGTTGAATTTTTAGAGGATAGGGTCTTTTACCTAAGGCTTATCTTTATGGGAGCCATCTTGCTTGTCATCATGAGATTTTATCCCAGTGGAATCCTGCCCGAAAAAAACAAAGAGTTATAATTTATGTAACCCTAGAATCTCCTTCCTGATAAAGGGGTTTTCAATTTTTTTTTTTTAACATTTTGACACAAGATTCACAAAACTGTTTATCATTACTTCGAATCCCTTTGGAAACTTGCTTAACAATAATGTTAGTGCATGGGGAATTCTGTTTTTAATTAAGGAGATAAAATGAAAAATTATATAAAAAGTATTGCCTCTGTTGCGTTTTTAGCAATAATGGCAAATACATCACACGCTGCAAAAAGTGTGACAATAGGAGAACTTCAAAACTTTGTTGGTCCACTTGAATCAATGATTGGAGA
>CAJWCA010000112.1 GCA_913020395.1 uncultured Cellvibrionales bacterium
ACAAGGCTTTCCTAAAAGCCGTAGAATCCGAGTTTTACGACTCGCTCCCTGCCGAGTCGCAACCGGTGGATGGCAACACGCCAACACCCATGTTCACGCCGCTCAATCTCCGTGACCTGACAATCGCAAACCGCAGTGTTGTTTCGCCGATGGCACAGTATAGTGCCACTGACGGCACGCCGGGCGATTGGCATATGGTGCATTACGGCGCGCGCGGAATCGGCGGCGCCGGGCTCATGATCACCGAAATGACCTGCCCGGCTCCGGACGCACGTATCACGGACGCCTGCACAGGCCTTTGGAACGACAAACAAGAAACCGCATGGAAGCGCATCACCGACTTTGTCCATGCGAACAGCGATACCAAAGTTTGCCTGCAGCTGGGCCACGCAGGGCGCAAAGGATCGACCCATTCGCCTGCGACTGGCGGCATGGATATGCCAAAGGACAAAGATAACTGGCCGCTCGTATCCGCGTCACCACTACCCTACTTCCCCGATGTCTCAGACACGCCTGCGGAGTTGGACCGCGCTGGCATGGATCGGGTGATACAAGAATTTGTGCAGGCTGCCGGGCGGGCCGACCGCGCAGGTTTTGATATGCTTGAATTGCACTGCGCACACGGCTACCTGCTCGCAAGTTTCCTATCTCCACTCACCAACAAGCGCAAAGATGACTATGGCGGCAGCGCCGAGAAACGTGCGCGTTTTCCTGTTGAACTATTTAAGGCGGTACGCGCCGTATGGCCGGACGACAAACCAATGTCAGTACGTATCAGCGCGTGGGACTGGGCTGAAGGCGGTGTTGACTGGCAAAGCCTAGAGACAACAGCACAGGCCTTCAAAGACGCCGGCGTTGATATCGACGCTGGTAATGCACTGGTTGAACGCATCAAAGGCGTTGCCAAACGCACCAGTCGCCCTGGTGTGATGGCCGGCCTTGGTGGCTTCGGCGCCTTGTTCGAGTTGCCTACTGGCTACAAAGAGCCCGTTTTAGTGTCCGGTACTGACGGCGTCGGCACTAAGCTGCGCCTGGCCATGGACCTAAACATGCATGACACCATCGGGCAGGATTTGGTCGCCATGTGTGTCAACGACTTGATCGTAGCGGGCGCAGAACCCTTGTTTTTCCTGGACTATTACGCAACAGGCAAGTTAAACATTGATGTTGCCGCCGACGTTGTCAGTGGTATCGGAGCGGGCTGTGAGCTTTCAGGTTGCGCGCTGGTGGGCGGTGAAACCGCGGAAATGCCGGGCATGTATGAAGGTGAAGATTATGATCTGGCGGGTTTTTGTGTCGGCGTGGTTGAGAAATCTGAAATCCTCGATGGCAGCAAGGTTAAAGCGGGCGATACCTTGATTGGACTCGCCTCGAGCGGCCCCCATTCGAATGGCTACTCTCTGGTGCGTAAGATCATTGAGGTCAGTGGTGCCAGCCTGGATGAGGATCTCGATGGCCAAACCCTTGGCGATGCCCTGATGGCGCCCACTCAAATTTATGTAAAACCCCTGTTAAAACTGCTGAAGCAAACTCAGGTTAACGCCATGTCCCATATTACGGGTGGCGGCTTGCTGGAAAATATTCCCAGGGTTCTACCCGACAATACAAAAGCCGTTATCGATATCACCAGCTGGCAGCGCCCCAAAGTATTTGACTGGCTGCAAGCACAGGGCAATGTCGACCCGGTTGAAATGCACCGCACCTTCAATTGTGGTCTGGGCATGATTGTTTGTGTGCCAGCAGAAAGCGCACAGCAGGCCCTGGATATACTGGCCGCCAACGGAGAATCCGCTTGTATTGTAGGCACCATCGAACAGGCTTCAGACAACGAAGAACAAGTTGAATTAAAGGGCCTTTAAACCATGTCAGAGACCAAGCCCTGTCGGGTTGTTGTGCTAATTTCAGGCGGTGGCACTAATTTACAGGCGCTTATCGACGCACAACAAGCGGGGCAACTCCCTGTCGAGATCGCGGCGGTTATCAGCAACCGCCCCGATGTGAAAGGACTGCAGCGAGCGACTTCAGCGGGTATCCCCGCAGATGTATTAGATCACACGGCGTTTGCCAGTCGCGAAGATTTTGACCGGGCACTGACCACGCTGATCGATAGCCACAGCCCGGATCTGCTTGTACTGGCGGGTTTTATGCGTATCCTCACAGCCGAGTTTACCGGCCATTATCTCGGGCGCATGTTAAATATTCATCCCTCTCTTCTACCTAAATACCAAGGGCTTCATACCCATCAGCGCGCTATTGATGCCGGCGACAGCTGCCACGGGGTCACCGTGCACTTTGTCACGGCCGAGCTGGACGGCGGGCCCGCGGTTGTGCAGGCCAAGGTCGGAATAAAAGCGGGCGATACTGCCGAAACACTCGCACAACGTGTTCAACAGCAAGAGCACATTATTTACCCTCTGGCGGTAAATTGGTTTGCGAACGGCTCTCTTCACATGCAAGATGGAAAAAGTATTCTGAATGGCGAACTTTTACCGCCCTCAGGCCATCTAATTGATTGCACAGGCTAATTAAGGCCTTTACATTTACCGGGCATGCGATAAGGAGAGTTGACATTACTCGCTCTAACACACCTTTTTTTCCGGGGCTGATTGCCCTTGTTGTTCTGGTTTTCAGCAGTGCTCACAGCCTGGCAAACCCACTTGCCCCACAAGACTTTATCGCCAAATACCGCGCGACACTTGCGGGTTTTGATATTTCCGCAACCAGCCAACTAACAACACATGAGAACGGCCGCAGAGAGCTTCGCTTCATGGCTTCCTCCTGGTTCGCAAAAATTGAAGAGTTCAGTGTACTGGACTGGGCTGAAGGTGGAATGCTTGTGCCCCACCGCTATGAATACCACCGCACGGGCCTGGGCCGCGATCGGCACGCCGTGTTGACATTTGACTGGCTGAAAAACAGCGTCGTTAACAATGTTCAGAAGAAACCCTGGAAAATGGACGTGCCCAAAGGTGCGCTAGACAAACTCAGTGTGCAACTACAACTGCGCCAGGACCTGATCAATGAACGCCCGCTCAGAAACTATCAAATAGCCGATGGCGGTCGATTGAAGACCTACGAATTTACTGTGTTACAGGAAGAGGTCATTGACACCTCACTCGGAAAATTAAATACCGTTAAAATCAAACGTCAACAAGTGACGGACAATAAACAAAAACGCAAACGCGAAACAACCTTGTGGCTCGCAAAGGACTGGGACTATTTGCTGGTACGATTGCACCGAAAAGAAAAGGACGGCAAGCACTATAAAATCGAGCTGGACTCCGCCTCACTGGCAGACACACCGCTTAAAGGAATGGACGCGACACCGCCGTCCTAGTACTGGTTTTATCGCGTTTCAACCTTCTCTTTCCCGCAGCGTTCACAGCGAGAAAGGGTGACCAGTTTTCCGCGCTTCACATCGAACTGTTTCTCTTGCACAATCTTCCACTTGTGAAAACCCGAGCGGCACAGGGTTTTACCTTTGTGTTTGTCTGACAATTTTGGTTTTTTAAACGCGATCACTTTGCCCATAAAATAAACTGCGCGGCCTCTGCGGGAACTTGAATGAAAACAGTATACGCCTTTTTTTTGATTTGCCCGCTACTCCTCGCCGGCTGTGAGAAAAAAGAAGAAAAAACGGCTGACAGCACCGCCCCTCTCCAGGGCCAGGTCGCTGCAGAGTCAAGGCGTGTCAACCTGTTGCTCGATCAGTTCTTTCTTGCGCAAGTTGGCCGATACCCCAGCCTGTCTGCAAAATTTGGCCTGAGAACCCCTCAGGACAGCCTGGATGACCTGAGTGATAGCTATGCCAAACAAACGCTCCAGCTCAAACAAAAACAACTATTGGATCTGAATGCTATTGACCCAGTTTCAGTCGATAGTTCAACCCAGTTGAGCCTGACGCTGTTTAGACAGGCGCTGAAAGAGGATATTAGCGACTTTAAATGGCGCTTTCACAGCTACCCTGTCAATCACATGAAAGGCCTGCACACGGCGGTGGTTGACCTGCTGAGCCAACACCACACACTCGACACCATTGAGGACGGCAGAGCCTACATCAAGCGACTCAAGGCTATTCCGCATTATCTGGACCAACTGACCGCAAATCTCACGGCCAGGGCTGACCGCGGTATTATTATTCCCTCTTTTGCCCTCCCCTATGTGATCAATGACTGCTTAGTGATCGCTCAAGGAGGCATTCTCAACGACTTTAAACGCAAGCTGGCCGCCATCAACCTCCCCGACAACGTGCGTGACGCTCTGTACAACGCGGCATCGAGGGCATTCACGGTAGAGGTGGAACCGGCGTATCAAAAATTCATCGTGTACTTGCGACGGTTGCAGGGAAAAACAGATTCGCGCTCGGGCGTGTGGAAATTCCCCGACGGCGATCAGTTTTATCAACGCGCACTGCAACGTTCAAGTTCTATCGAATTGGAGCCCGGTGATGTTCATGAAATCGGCTTACTCGAAGTTGCGCGTATTCAGGCTGAAATAAATACACTAAAAGATTCACTAGGATTTGTGGGCGAGTTGCCGGAGTTCTATCGTTTTCTTCGTTCACAGCCACAATTCTACTTTCCCGACACCGATCAGGGACGCCGAGAATATCTGCAAGAAAGTAGACAGGTCATTGAAAGTATACAAACCCAGCTGGGCCAATTATTTGATCAAACGTCGACGATACCCATCAGCGTGAAACAACTTGAGAGTAACCGTGAGTTGTCAATGGGCAAGGCGTATTATCAACGCCCCGCACTCGACGGAAGCATTGGCGCCAACTACTACATCAACCTGCACTCAATGCAGGATATGCCTCGCTACCACCTGGCAGCTCAGGCCTTTCATGAAGCGATTCCAGGTCATCACGTCCAGGTGTCCATCGCACAAAACCAAGCCTCATTGCCACTCTTTCGAAAAGCCGGCCACTACCCCGCCTTTACCGAAGGCTGGGGGCTCTATGCTGAGTGGTTGCCCCTGGCATACGGATTTTATCAAGACCCCTATGCCAATGTGGGTCGCCTGAGCCTTGAGCTCTGGCGTACGGCACGCCTGGTTGTCGATACTGGCATTCACAGCCAGCGCTGGACTCGCCGGCAAGCCATTAGCTACCTGGTGGAAAATACCGCAAATTCAGAGGAGGAGGCGATTAAAGCGGTGGACCGCTACATCGTTATGCCCGCCCAGGGGGTCGCCCATAAAATTGGCATGATGAAAATACAGGCCCTTCGTCGAGAGGCCCAGGCACATCTGGGTCAGCACTTCGACCTAAAGGCATTTCACGGGGAATTATTGGGAAAGGGGCCGCTGCCCCTAACGGTATTAGAGCAACAAATGGCAGCCTGGGTGACTCGCCTCAAACAACCTTGATATGCCAAGGCTCATAACGCACACCAAAACGGTTGTCAGCGGTGTAACGGATCTGAATATAACCCAGGTCCTGCATGCGCTTGAACTCATCAGTCTGGGAAAACTTATCCGTAAAGTTAGCGCTGCCCCAACCAATTTTACCCACGTCAAAGTCGCCAATTCCGTGGTAGGAGTGCCCCGGGGGAGCCAGAGACCGGGAGGCCTTGGAGAGATTGGCACTCGACTTAACCGCCTTGGCCAGGAACAAATGCATTTGTTTGACATTGCTGCGGATGCCCGAGGTTAAAATGATCGAGTCGCCCACATCTTTTTTCAGTTTGTCGTAATAGGTCTCAGCCTGACCGCGGTAGATATAATGGCCGGAGTAAGGAATTTTAATGGTATCTTTCTGGCGAATACTCGCCGTTAATTCTGTGCTGACTTTGTCACCCAGAAATCCATAGTCTGCGGCCTTGGTAAAAAATACCTTCTCCAGAAAATCGAGCTCTTCCCGCTCAAACTCTCCGACGTTACTAAAACGGCTCGCAAATTTTAACATGTGATCAAAACTGATCAGATTGTAATTGCCGTGTCCCACCGCTCTTTCTACGCCGCGCATGCGCAGAAGCACCGAATGCATTATCTTGTTTTCAGCTTCATTCAAGTAAATATCGTCGACAAATTCATTCTCAAAATTGCGTACTTTATCCAGATAGTTTTCAGACTCTGCCTGAACAGCAACCTTGGTATTTGTCTTGGGTGCGGATGGGGATGGGGATGCAGATGGTGCGACGGTCTCGTCGTCCACCTGAGCCACCGGATGAATCGTCTCTCGGTCGCTTACGGGCTCAGCATTTACCAGGGGGTCATTGTCTGTGTTTGGCGAAAAATTATCAGCGGCTTTCTGCCAAAGATAGGCGTTTGCTGCTGTAAAGGCGCCACCGGCCACAAATCCTGTGAGTAAATCCCTACGCTTCACACTGCCTCTCTGATAGTACTGTCTGCCATTCGAATAATCTAAGGTTACTATAAAATCTGCAGAGTGCACAGTTTCCTGAACACCCCTTCAGAAGATTGTGCTCTTAGGTACATTTGATTATCCTTGGGCGAAGCAATAATCAATAATAAATACACGTTAAAGGCAAGCTATAGATGGCTGTTTTTTTGACCACCCCCCCTGTAATCACTCTACTCTCGCGTTGTTTGCTGGGCGTATTACTCGCTCTCAGTGCCTCTGCTACCGCCTCAGCACCCAGTGATGAACTGGCCCCCATTGCCATTATCGGCGGGAGAATCATCGATGGACGCCAGGACAAAGCGCTAAACAATACGGTTATTCTCACTAAAGATAATAAAATTGTGGCCATAGGAGGCCCCGAGATTATCCCCGAAAACGCCCGGAGAATAGACCTGGGCGACGCCACGTTAATGCCCGGGATGATTGATGTGCATACCCACCCCCTTATGCACGGAGACGATTATCAAAGCACCCATCTGGAAACATCATCTGCCTATAAAACACTCAAAGCTTTGAAGTCGACCCAGGCATTACTGCAAGCCGGCTGGACATCCCTGAGAGTCATGGGTGACAGCGACGTGTTTTATGGTTTCCGGGATTTGCGTCGGGTCTATGATGAAGGTCTTTTCCTGGGCCCCAGAATTAGTGGTGCCGGCCACTACCTTTCGATCACTGGAGGTGGTGGCGACGCCAATTTTTTGTCCCCGGAGCAACAGGTCCGTCCCGATGGTTTGATTGTGGATGGTCCCGAAGAAGTTCGTAAAGCCATCCGACGGGAGGTGAAATACGGCTCGGACTGGATCAAACTGCTGGTGACCGGCGCCTACCTCTCGGTTGGGGACAATCCGCGCAACGTGCACTTCAGCCCAGAAGAACTGCGAGTGGCGATGGAAGAAGCCCGACGGCTCAATGTGCCCGTTGCGGCCCATGCCCATGCAACCGAGGGCATCAACCAGGCCATTGTTGCCGGCGCGCGCTCAATTGAACACGGCACGTTTCTCGACAGCGAAAGTATCCGCCTGATGAAAAAACACGGCACTTTTTTAGTGCCGACTATCTATATAGGGGACTACTACAAAGACGAAAGTCAGGCGCTTCGAGCCCAGGACAAAAACGACTACTACAGTGAACACGAGCGGCCCAAATTTCTGAAACAAATCGGCAAGGCACACAAAGCCGGCGTTAAAATCGCCGTCGGGCTCGATTTAGGGGGTCTGCAATATAAACCTAGCTACAGTGCTCGGGAACTGGCGACTCTGATAGAGGCCGGACTCAGCCCCATGGAATCTATTCAGGCAGCCACTCGTGTCGGGGCAGAGTTGTTGGGTTGGGATGACAGGCTAGGCACACTCGCACCGGGCATGCTGGCAGACATTATAGCGGTGTCGGGCAACCCTCTCGAAGATATTAGCGAATTGGAGCGTGTCAATTTTGTCATGTTAAACGGCACCGTCGTTAAACAACCCTAACCCCTTTTATTCACTGTGACTTTAACCTTGGCGATAACTGTGAGAAAAATTCTTGGTCTACTTGTACTGCTAGTCTCCATGTCCGCCCCCCAATGGGTGGTCGCATCTGCTGAAGCGCAAAGTGCAGGCTACGACTTATCTCTCCCCACTATCGTGCATGAAGGCCAGCCTGAGGCCGAAAGTGTGGCTACAAATGTCAGGGTCATTCCCGGTTGGATGTCACTCATTCCCCCCATCGTTGCCATTGGTTTAGCCCTTTGGCTTAAAAGCGTTGTGCCCGCTATTTTCTTTGGACTGTGGGCAGGTGTGATCGTGATCAGGGGGTTTGCTCCGGGTGATATTGTGTTGGCACTACTCGACAGCTTCCAGGTTTTTATTCTCAGGGCACTTGCCAATGAAGATCACGCGGCCATTATTTTATTCAGTGCAATGATTGGCGGCATGGTAGGCATCATCTCTAAAAATGGTGGCATGCAAGGCGTTATTCATAAAGTGATTCGCTGGGCCTGTACGCCGCGACGCGGCCAACTTTCCGTTTGGTTTTTAGGTCTAGCGGTCTTTTTTGACGACTACACCAATACTCTGGCAGTGGGTAACTCTGTTCGACCTATCACTGACCGCCTGCGCATTTCTCGGGAGAAAGTGGCTTATATCGTTGACTCCACCGCCGCACCCGTGGCTGCGATTGCGGTTATCACAACCTGGATTGGATATGAACTGGGGATAATCAGCGATGTATTTGCTAAAATTGGTGGCGTTGAGGAACCGGCCTACAGCATTTTTCTAAATTCCATTCCCTACAGTTTCTATCCGATTCTAACCATCTTTTTTGTTTTTCTGGTCGCCTGGACCGGACGTGATTTTGGCCCCATGCTGAAAGCCGAGTCCAAGAGTTATAACGCCAAACACAATTTATATGAAACCACTGAAAACGCCATGCTCGACAACGAAGTCGAGGACGATGTGCCCGCCAGAGCAATCAATGCCGTATTGCCAATCGCAGCCTTGGTGCTCAGCTGTATCGGCGGCTTGTTTATTACCGGCGAAGGCAACACAGTAAAAGACCTGCTGTCGACTGGCGACGTTTATAAATCACTGATGTGGGGCTCGCTGATCAGTGTTGTGGTTGCCGCACTGCTAACCATTGGCCAGCGAATTATGACCTTGAACCAGTTGGTTTCCGCGTGGGAAAACGGCGTGACTTGTATGATGGCCCCGCTCGTCATTCTGGTTTTGGCCTGGGCGCTAGCGGAGATCACCTCGGAGCTGGGCACGGCGCAATACTTAGTGACACTGGCCGATGGCATTCTCTCTCCTAAGGTCATTCCTGCTCTGGCCTTCGTTTTATCTGCCGCCGCCGCTTTTGCCACGGGCTCCAGCTGGGGCGTAATGGCCTTGATGTTGCCTTTGATTTTACCCGTTGCCTGGTCCACCCTGATGGCTGACGGCGGCGTCAGTGCCGACAATATGCATATCATTTATTCAACTCTGGCCAGTGTCCTGGCGGGTTCGATCTGGGGCGATCACTGCTCGCCCATTTCTGACACAACCGTGCTTTCCTCGTTATCTACAGGCTGTGATCACATGGAACATGTGCGCACCCAGATCCCCTACGCCCTGACCGTGGGCACCGTATCTCTGTTGGTTTGCACGGTACCCAGTGCCTACGGAGTACCCTGGTGGCTCACGATGCTGGTAGCAGGCGCTCTTTTATGGTTAATTTTACGTGTGTTTGGCAAGCACTCTTATTAATCCTTCGCTCAGCTTGAGACGGATTGCTAACTGAAACATCTACTTAGGATGGGGTACTTACCTGTACCTCCTCTCGCTTCTGTTCTGATTAGGATCTTCACCGCTTAGGGTTTACAATTGACGTACCCCGCATCTGGGGCAAATACTTAGAGGTCACGGAATGGCTCTATTTACCCTTCGATTTTTGTTCATCACCTTGCTCAGCTTGGTGAGCATCAACTCCAACGCACAGCCCCCTACAGCAGAGACAATCGTTAAAGCCGCGATCGACAATTGGCGGGGAGTCAGTTCCTATTCTGAAATGACCATGTCGATTGTGCGGCCAGACTGGCAGCGCACGATGTCCATGCAGAGCTGGACCGAAGGCGACAAAAAATCCCTCATTCGAGTGACCGCGCCCAAAAAAGACCGGGGCAATGGCACATTGCTTAATGAAGACGCGATGTGGTCCTTCTCCCCAAAGATCAATCGTGTGATCAAAATACCGTCGTCGATGATGAAACAAGGATGGATGGGCTCGGACTTTTCTAACAAAGATATTGCCAAGTCCGACGAAATCATCGATCAATATGAACATACACTTTTGAGCACAGAAAGCCTGGACGAACACAGAGTTTATGTCATCCAGTCTATTCCCCACGAAGACGCCGCCGTTGTCTGGGGCAAAGAGATCCTGAAAATTCGCGACGACTATGTGCTTCTGGATCACCAGTTTTTTGATCAGGACGGGGTTCTGGTCAAAACACTGGTAACCCTGAACATCGATATTTTCGACAAGCGCCCCGTGGCACAACGGCAGCGAATGAGCAAAGTGAACAAACCGGGCGAATGGACTGAAATCAGTATTCAAGCGGCGAAGTTCAATGTAGAAATCGCCGGCAGCCTGTTCACACTGTCTAACTTACGTAATCCCCGTCAATAGATGAGTGCAATGCGATGAACTTAAGCTTGCGCCTTGGCTGGCGCAATCTGTGGCGACACCCCCGTCGAACCTGGCTGACAACAGGCGCCATGATTTTCTCCAATGTGTTGCTGGTATTTATGATCAGCCTTCAATTGGGTATGTATCAATTGATGATCGACAACAGCCTGAGAATATTCACCGGGCATCTGCAAGTTCAGGCGCCCGGTTACAACGACACTCCGCACATGAGCAAAACCGTTCCCGACATAAAACAGCTCGCTGCCAAACTGCGCGAGGTGTCTGGCAACGGAAACGTTGCGGCCCGTGCCAGTGGTTTTGCATTGTTTTCCAGTGCAGAACGAAGTTATGGCGCAATGGTTATTGGTGTGGAAGCGGAATATGAGCCGGGCGTGAGTAGCTTGCCTGGGCTTATCAAACAAGGCCGTTACCTGAACAACAGTAAGGGCGCAGAGGTGGTCTTGGGTGCCGCTCTTGCGCGCAACCTCAAGGTTTCCCTGCACGACGAACTCACCTTAATGGGCTCCGGAAAAGATGGCTCCTTTGCCGCCGATGTGGTGAACGTAGTGGGTATTTTTGAAACCGGTGTGCCCGACATTGACAGAAACTTTGTGCAAATGCCCTTAGACCGCTTTCAGGAAGTATTCAGCATGGAAAACGAGGGCCATACGATTGTGGCCCTGGCTGAGGATTTTTCTCAGATTGCGCAGCTGCAACAGCGCCTACAAAAACCCCTTAGCGACACTGAAAAATTAGTATTACTCGACTGGGATGCGCTGTCTCCGGGCCTTCAGCAGGCGATTGATGCCGACATGGCCAGCGCCTGGTTCATGTACGGCATATTAATTTTGTTGGTTGCTTTCAGTGTCCTGAATACACAGCTAATGTCGGTGCTGGAGCGCACTCACGAATTTGGCATCATCATGGCGCTGGGTCTAAAACCGGGCAGGCTCGGGCGTATGGTATTAATGGAATCGACCATAATGGCGGGCATGGGGTTTGTTATCGGCACGGCATTGGGCAGCTTGGTAGCACTGTATTTCCACACCTATGGTTTGTCTTTGCCGGGAATGGAAGACGCCATGGCCCGATACAATTTACCGGGCCGCATGTATCCCAGCACCTCGATGGTTTCGCTTTGCCTGGGGCCCGCTGTCGTCTTTATTGCCTGCATTTTAGCCTCGGCCTATCCGGCATTACGCCTGTATAGATTGCACCCCATAGATGCGATGAGGAGTGCCTGATGAACTTCCCCTGGCACATTGTAATCACTCTGGCCTGGCGCAACCTTTGGCGCAACTACCGCCGCACCCTCATTATGCTCGCGGCTATTGTGGTCGGTGTCTGGTCAATGATTTTCATGACGGCCATGATGCGCGGCATGGTCGATGAAATGATTCGCGGCAGCACATCAACATTGCTGGGGCACGCACAAATTCACCACCACCTTTTTAGAGACGACCCCAACATAAGCAATAGCATGCCTCCACCGTCAGCCCGCTTGAAAGCGGTGCTCGCACAAGAGTCTGTTGTTGCCTGGACCCAAAGAGTCAGGGTGCCGGCCATTATTTCCAGTGAGCGGGAATCTCTCGGTGTATCGCTTGTGGGCGTAAATCCCCACGCTGAAGAGGGGATGTCATTTTTGGCCGACAGTATAGAAGCCGGACGCCACCTTGAAAGCCCAGAGGACAAAGGCCTGATTTTGGGTGCGCGCCTGGCTGAACGCCTGGAAACAAAGCTGGGAAAACGCGTGGTGATCATGAGCCAGGACCCCGACAACAATATTGTAGACCGGGGTTTCAGGGTAGTTGGCATTTATGAAACCGATCCATCCAATATTGAAAAGCAGTTTGTCTTTACGGGTTTAAACACGGCCCAACAGTTTTTAAACATGGGTGAGCAGATCTCGGAGATTGAGATTCTGGGACAAAACTACCGCGATACAGATTCTTTGATTGCCCCTATTCAACAGGCAATGGATGCAGGTTTATCTCTTGAGCCATGGTATGAAATAGACAGCTACTTGGGCAGCATGCTGCCGATGATGGATGGATTTATTCTGGTGTGGATTGTGGTTGTATTTATTGCGCTGTCATTTGGACTGGTTAACACCTTGGCCATGGCGGTGTTTGAACGGGTGCGGGAAATCGGCTTAATGTTGGCTCTGGGAATGCGACCGGGAGCGATCCGGTTTCAGGTGTTGGCCGAATCGTTAATGCTGCTTACAACCGGGCTGATGTTAGGTAACTTACTCGCCTGGATCAGTATTGTACCCCTTGAGAGCGGCATAGATATTTCTGCGGTAGGCCAAGGCCTTGAGATGGCAGGCATGAGCAGCACGCTCTACCCCAGTCTCAAAATAAAAGACATGTTCACCGCAACCGGCATTGTTATTATTCTGGGTTTGGTGGCCAGTTTACTGCCAGCCTGGCGAGCGTCGCGCCTGGAACCCATTAAAGCACTGACCAAAACATGAACCGGGTTGATAAAAAGGAAATTCAACAATGGCCGCTGTAGTCTGCAAAGACCTGGTGAAAACATTCCAGCAAGGTGACGATGTCATTTACGGGCTCAACCACGTAGACCTAACGGTAAAAAACGCAGGTTTTGTCTGTCTGTCCGGCCCCTCCGGCTCGGGCAAAACAACGCTTCTCAACGCCATTGGCGGTTTAGACAAACCCGATCAGGGCACCATTACCATTGCCGAGCGAAGAATTGACACTTTGAGTAAAGGAGAAATGGCCGACATGCGTCTGAACACCATCGGGTTTGTGTTCCAGGCGTATAATCTGATA
>CAJWCA010000113.1 GCA_913020395.1 uncultured Cellvibrionales bacterium
CTTAACGGGCCTTGCGAAAGGTCGTATCTCTACAGCCATGTCTGTCGCAGTCAAGCAAACACCATTAACGCTTAATAGAGCTAAGGAAGTTCAGAATCTCTGCCTTTGAGCGCAGGTGGTGAACCTGTTTCGACGCCCGTGCTTCCATAACAAGTTTCCGATAAGCGGGAGTCAGCTTTTGATGGCAGAGCCACAACACTTTGTAGCTATTCCATGTGCTCTTTAGCAGTGGGGTATTCTCGGGCCAACCCTCCGGAGGAGAAAACAAACCTTTTAGAAAACGTTTGCTGACCCAAAGGAAATGAACGGCTATCGGCAGGTCCAAGTAAACCAAGGTATCCGCCTCAGCAAGACGTTCCCAAGTTGATTTTAGGCATCCAAACCCATCTATGACCCAGCTGTCCCTGGCCAATATATGAGAGTGGGAGGCAAGGTACTCCTCGTGAGGGGTTTCTAAGCCACCCGGCAGGAATTTAATAGTGTCGAGCACATAGAGCGGTAGGCCTGTTATTTCAGCGAGTCTTCTACTCGTTGTTGACTTTCCCGCACCTGCGTTACCAAAAACAGCGACTTTCTTCATTGTGATCTCCTACTTTGATGAGCCATCAAAGCAGAATAAAAAAACCCGCCTTGATGGCGGGTTATTATTGGCTAGTTACACAGCACTATTCCCACCACATCCTGAGAGGGGTGATAATAATTCGAACGTCTTTGCGAGTTGTGCCGGTGTTCATGTGTCTGCCAAATCTTATTTTCTAAGTTCTAAATCAGACTAACATAGCTATTGTTATCTGGGTAGCTCTGCCGATAAAAAACAATCCTGCACTTCCCGTCTGATTTCCTGTAATCCTGCTGCTGGTGTTTATTGACCATTTTCTAGTATGGCGATTTGCGGTACTCTGGAGCTCGACTTTCCACCAATAAAGCTGCAATCAATAGAAACCAACCCCATGAATTTTAACGAAATGGAATTTGCTGGATATGCATCCTGGCCTTCCTCCGAGCAGCAAGTTGAAAACGGCTTGGTATTGCGTTCCGCCAATGGCTTCACCAAAAGAGCGAATTCAGCGAATATAGTGGGTTCGCTGGGCCATGATTACCTGAATATAATCCAGAAATGTGAACATTATTTCGAACAGAGAAATCTCCGGTGTATTTTTCGGCTTTTATCCTATTGTGACAACCAAGTATTAGATACGCATCTATCCAGCGTGGGGTACAAATTAGTCGATCCTTCCATTGTGCTGTATCAATCGCTCCAAGGCTTGTCATTTGATTCGACAGCATTGGTACTAAAAACGGCAGATGAATGGATTGAGTCTTACTGTCGAATCGCTGATCTTGACCTTCAGTTGATGGGCCCTCATCTGGAGATTCTTAAGCGAGTACAAGAGAAGGTGGTGTTTGCGGTTTTGGAAGAAGGGGGCACTGAGGTTTCATGTGCAATGGGAGTCATCAGTAATGGCTATTTTGGATTGTTTGATTTAGTTACCCGAAAAGCAGAAAGAGCCCGTGGGCATGGCAAAACCCTCATGGAAGGTCTGTTGAGCTGGGCAGCATCTAACGGCGCAAAATATTCCTATCTTCAAGTTGTCGCTGACAATGATGTGGCAATGCGTTTGTATAAAAAAATGGGTTACCAATATGCTTATGATTATTGGTATCGCATTGGGAGTGCGGAAACACCATGAATTATCGAGCCACATTCGACACTCAAGGATATTTCGCTATTCCCGAATTTTTCAGCCCCTCACAAATGAATCGACTGGAAGGTTTGGTTGACCCTGTTTACTCGCAGTGGATCGAGCAAAACAGCACTGAGATTTTTGAACAAAAACTTGTCAATATGCATTCGCTCACGAAGGGTGAGAATTTCCAGGGGCAAGAGGGTAAACGCATTGATTTTTTCGATGCTATTTTACCTGCCTCACTGACAGAATTGATGACTGAAACCTTTGGTGAGGACATTTATTTTCACAATACACAGCTCTTTTTCGATCCACCTAATCCAAAACGCCTGCCTTATTGGCATCGCGATTTACAGTTCAGCCCCGCTGAGGACGAAGTGCAAAGGCGCGAACAGGGCACGTTGTTGAGTTTACATGTGCGGATTCCACTCACGGAAGAAAAAGGTCTTGCGCTTGTGCCCGGTACTCATCAACGCTGGGATACGCCTCTCGAGCGCTCTGTGAGGCTAGAGCAGGGCGGTCACTTAAGCCATGAAGACTTGCCAGGGGCTGAGATAATTCACCTTAATAGAGGTGATATCTTAGTCTTCGATGCACAAATGCTTCATAAGGGGAGTTATTCCGCAAACCATGACCGCAAAGCCCTCGACCTTTGCCTGGGGAATCAACACAGTTTAACGTCTCCCTATTTAGATGCTTCGGTACTGCCTACCGAGGATGAAATACAGCGGCTAAAAAACAAGGCGTTTTACAGGCGGGCAAGACATATCGTAGAGAGTACCCGGTAGCGTATGTCCTAATTGCCCGGCGTGCTCGGTTACTCGGCGATCTAGCTAAATTACAGCTGCCTTCAAACTACTGGACATTGGAATAGGTTGCTTTATATACTCCCGCAAGCATTTTCGAGCAAGTTTCCAATAACAAAAACATAGGTATAGACAATGAGCGCAAAACAAACGGCTTCTTCACTGATTGGCCAGCTGGATGACAATGCCAGCTGGGGTGATGTTATGGGCACTATTGCCGCCGAATACAAGAGAGAAACAGGGGATGCCAAGGCCGATGCGGTTGCCGCGGTGGCTCTGTGTGCGATTTTTGTCACAACCTGTATTTTGTGGGTTGGCGGTCAGTAGTGGCCTCCGGGGTGTAGCAACAAGAGCTGCACCCACCCTTGCTCTTCCCAAGTATCCCGCTTCTGATCATTTCCTTTTCCAACTGCTTGCCCAATCAGCTCACAGCTGCCGAATGATGTAATGGTATACACTGTTCATTATGGTGCGACTCTTCACGGCTTTGGATATACCTGACAATACACGCCTTGAACTGGCTCGATTGCGGCCCGGAGGTGATTTTGTTGTATTACAGGAACACCCTCATATTACACTGCATTACATAGGTTTAGTTTCACCTGCGCTGGCCTTGGATATCACCCGTGCGCTCAACGATATTTCAGTGTCTGCGTTCAGGCAGCAAATTGAAGGTGTCGGTGTATTTACTCGCAATAAGGAACCCTACACGCTGTGGGCAGGGTGTGAACCGGGTGAGGGTCTGTTGGCGCTGCATGGTGCCATTGCTCGTTGCTTGGAAGAATTGGGCGTCTCCTTAGAATCGCGTCTTTTTACGCCCCATATCACCCTCGCTCGACTCAAGCGGCCTTCGAAGAATTGGCTCAACGCCTATACCCTCGAGCATGCAGACTTTCATTCGCATTTTTGCGCAAAGCGCTTTGCCCTGTTTGCCTCAGAGGCCGTTAATCAACAGTCGGTATACCGCACGCTGCAAGAGTATGAGCTTGAACAATAACTAGAAAACCCGGACTTGGGGCTATAGTTTCTTTTCTAAGCCTGTTCTTGAATTCACTCCAAATGCCCCACCTTTACCAGAATAACGGTCTCTTCCTCTACAAATGGAAAGTGTTCGCTCATGTGTGGACTTCTAATCCAGGTGCCAGCTGGATACCGCCCATGTTCATCCATAAATTCGCCACTGATGACATAGATTTCCTCGCCTCCAAAGTGGGTGTGTGGCTGAAAGCGTTCGCCCGCTGGCCAGCGCACCAATGCCACTGACTCCGTGCCAAATTGATGTAGAGGCATAACCTGCAAATTACCGATTCCCGGACGCCAGGCTTGAGTGAGGGTGTTAATGCGCACCTCGCTTGTATCCTCCGCTTGGAATTGATGCAGTTTTACCAGGATAACGCAGCCCTCTTTGCTGAAAGGTGCATGGCGAAATCCTTCCGGGTTACGCAGATAAGTGCCTGCCGCGTAGTCGCCGGTTTCGTCTGAAAAAACACCTTCCAGTACCAGAATCTCTTCTCCCAGCGGATGGTCGTGGGCGGAGAAGTTAGCACCGGGTTCGTAGCGCACAATGCTGGTGGCATGGCCTCTTTCAGCTTCCTCGCGGGCCAATCGTTTGCGCCAGACCCCCGCGTGCGGGCTCTCTACCCAGTCTTGTTCTCGGGTATTGATCACCACCTGTTGAGAGAAATCCATGTTTAACATTGTTGATAGCTCCGCTTACTGTTAAGACTCAATGAGTGTTCATCTTACCGTGGGAGCCGGGGGCAGTTAAGTAGGCACTATTGGGTAGGGTAGGTACTTTTGGGTCTATCTTGATGATTGCTAAGAGAAAATTTTTTTATCCAGAGTGGCCCGTACCCATTGAAGCTGTGCGCTCCTCTCGTTGTACGGGCCATCGAGTGGCATGGAGGTTATAGCTGTTCTTTAATTTGCTTCACTGTCTGTTTGGTTGTGCGGACAGAGTTGGCAATCATGCGCACATTGACCATAGCGGCCTTATACCCATCCATTCCAGGAAGTTGTGCAGCGGCAGTTGCATCCGAAACAACCTGAACTTCAAAACCCTGCTCCATGAATTCACGCATGTGCGCTTCGGTGCAAAGGTTGGCAGACATGCCCGCTAAAATGATCTTGTTAATGCCTCGTTTTCTGAGCTGCAAAACCATGTCGTTTGACTCGGGGCCATAAACTTTGTGAGGGTTGGTTACTACCGTTTTTCCATTGTTGATATAAGGTTTGTATTTGGCCAGCCAGTCGGCACCTGAGCCTTCAAAACCTTCGGTGTCCAGCGCATCTCTGCGGTCAAACATGCCCATGCTGTGCATGGCTTTTTCCAATGCGCCGCCGTGCTCCCACTGGTGGTCGTGAGGGTAGTAGTAGTGAGGTGATACGAAGACAGGAATGTCTTTCTTTTCTGCCACTTTGAATAATTTCTCAATGTTCTCAACGGTTCCATTGTCTGTGACACTCTTGCCCACCAATCCCCATGTAACACCTTTAGGGCTTAAAAAATCGTTTTGCGGATCAGTAATAACAATGGCCGTTTGGCCTTTTTCAAATTGTACGCCGGGGTCAGGCAGGTCAGCTTTGGCGAAACCTGCAACGGCGAATAACATGGCGCCGGTCAGCCCCAGTTTTTGTGTGAACTTGTTCATGTGATATCCTTTAAGTCTTTCTTTAAGTGGTTTACGCCGCTATTTTTGCAGGTCTTTTTTCGGACGTTAATGTCTGAACATGTCAAAGAATTGTTCAATTGTGTATTTGTTGCGAAGGCGATCTGGGTGGATATGGACGTACTAGGTGATGTTTTGCGCTTTCTGCGCCTGCGTGGCAGCGTGTATTTCAGTGCGTGTTTTTGTTCGCCGTGGGGTATGGAAATGGCGCGCGATAGCCGGGCTGCCTTTCACCTGATCGTGAGGGGGAATGCCTGGTTGAAATTGGAGTCTCGTCCGGAACCGTTCCAATTGAAGGCAGGGGATATTGTGTTATTTCCCACGGGTGCTCCCCATTTGATTACCGATCAGCCAGGCAGGGAGTGTATACCGGGTACCCGGGTTGTTGAGGCTTATCAGTCGGGTGAGGCGCTGTTTGAAGGCAGCGATGAGAGCAGTGATGTGGTGTGTGGTTATGTTGAATTTGATCGAAGCCAATCCCACCCCTTCTTAGATAACCTGCCAGAATTTATCCATATTACTGCGGACATGCGGTCTCGTTTTGCTTGGTTAGACAGTGTATTGAAGCAAATTGCCTTTGAGAGCGAGAACCTGCAACCTGGCAAAGACGTTTTGATTGACCGGTTCACCGAGATACTGTTTATTCAAATAATCCGCAGTTATGCCGAAAATGAAGCGGTACAGGAAAACTACCTGTCTGCGTTGATGGACACCCCCCTGTCAAAGGCGCTCTCTCTGATTCACCTGGAGCCTGAAAAGTCCTGGACCATCGATATGATCGCCAATGCTGTTGGCCTGTCTCGTTCGGTCTTCTACAAGCGTTTTAACGACTATGTGGGTATGCCGCCCATGCAATACCTCTTTGAATGGCGCATGATGAAGGCCAAAGACAAAATTGAAAGCACCCAAAAGTCCTTGCAGCGGGTGGCGGAAGAGGTGGGTTATCAGTCTGACAGCGCCTTCCAAAAAGCCTTTAAGCGCTTTTTTTCGCGAACGCCGGCCTCATTGCGCAAGTGATCAGGTCGCTGCGCTGTCTCTTGAGAGACCAAGGCCGCCGCCTTATTCCAAAAAATCCTGAAGCCTGCGTGCCGACTGACCAGCCGGTTCTATGCTAGGATAGGGTTTTGTAGAACGATTGCTTGACCTGTAAGGCCATTTATTAACCTATGACCATGTCCATCATCATTTGTGACGACTCGACGGTAGCGCGCAACCAAATGCGGGCCGCCTTGCCCGACGATTGGGATGTCGAAGTATCACTGGCCCACCACGGCGGCGAGGCAATGGATTTGTTGCGGGAGGGGAAGGGCGAAGTACTGTTTCTCGATCTCAACATGCCTGTGTTAGATGGCTATCAAACACTTGAGGCCATTCGCAGTGAATCCTTGTCCAGTATTGTGATTGTGGTCTCCGGGGACGTACAACCCGAGGCACATCGTAGAGTGATGTCGCTGGGCGCTCTGGCATTCATTGAAAAACCGGCGGCCCCTCTCGATTTAGTTGATTTGCTGAATACCTACGGTCTTTACAGTGCGCCGACCTCGAGCACGATAGAGCCCGAAACACCGGTGAGTGTGCCTGAGACACCTCAAGTGACCTCTATCGATGGCATTGGTCGCGTGGCTGAAATTCCCGCCAATCTGCTGAGAGACGGTATGCAAGAGGTGGCAAACGTGGCTATGGGCCGCAGTGCTGACTTGCTGGCCCGCTTATTAAAAGTCTTTGTAAAGCTACCCATTCCCAATGTGAACCTGTTGGAAGTCAATGAACTCAAAATGGCCCTGAGTCTTGCCAGTGAAGGCGCGACTTATTCGGCTGTGTGCCAGGGGTTTATCGGCGCGGGTATTGCCGGTGAGGCGCTATTGATCTTTGATGACAGCAGCTTTTCAGATATTGCCCAGCTGATGCAACGCAGTGAAGCCAATACCCGAGAGGCCGAACTTGAATTATTAATGGATTTGTCCAGTATTTTAACGGGGTCTTGTATTTCAGGTGTGGGTCAGCAGTTGGATGTGCATTTCAGTTTGGGGCACCCCATGGTGCTGGGGCAGCACGTATCGATTGAGCATCTTGTGGGTGACAATACCCATCGATGGTCTCAAACACTGGCCATCGAGATTACCTACCATATTGAAAACTACAATATCACCTGTGATTTGTTGCTTCTGTTTACCGAAGACTCCATCGGTGACATCGAGCAGCGTTTAGCGTATTTGTTTAACTGATAAAGATAGGCTTATGGGAAATTCAGACCAGGATTTTACACGCGAATTTCATTGGATTATGGACATGCTCCAGACCATTGATGTGGGTTTGTGTGTGTTTGATAGAGAATTCAAGGTCAAGGTCTGGAACAGTTTCATGGAAAACCACAGCGGCATTAGTCCCGCTGATATCAAGGGCCAGTCTTTGTTTGCGGTCTATGAAAATTTGCCAGAAGAATGGCTCCGGCAAAAAACCGATACTGTTTTTCTGCTGGGTACACGTGCGTTCACAACATGGGAACAGCGCCCGTGGGTATTCAAGTTTAAAAACTACCGGCCCATTACCGGGGTCGAAGAGTTTATGTACCAAAATGTGACCTTCGCGCCTTTAACGTCGATTGACGGCAGCATCGATCACGTTTGCCTGATCATTTACGACGTGACCGATTCTGCAACCCACCGCAAAGCGCTGCACCAAAGTCATCAGGATCTTGAAACGCTGAGCAGAACCGATCGCCTGACGGGGCTCAATAATCGCGGTTATTGGGAAGAGTGTTTGAGCACAGAGTTTCAGCGCCTGAAACGTTACGGTGGATTGGGGTCTCTGGTGATGTTTGATATCGACCACTTCAAGCGAGTGAACGATACCTATGGTCATCAGGCCGGTGATGCGGCCATTCAGTCGGTCTGCGATTTGTTGCGGGAAAACAGTCGTGAGACGGATATTTCAGGGCGTTATGGTGGCGAAGAATTTGCGGTTATTCTGAGTGAAACCGATGAGGCGGGTGCGCGGCTGTTTTGCGAACGCCTGCGAAAGGCTATTGAGACAAATACAGTTGTCCACGACGACGTTAAAATAAAATTCACAGTGAGTTTGGGCATTAGTGTGTTCGACAAACCATTGAAGACCCATGCCGAATGGCTGGTGCAGGCAGACAGGGCTTTGTATCTGTCAAAAGAAAACGGCCGCAATCAAACCACTATCTATCATACCAGGTGAGTTCAGCTTTTCTGCACTCACTCGTCTAACCATCAACAACACTATCAAGGATTACATTATGTCCACTGATGTTCACCAGGCTCTCAGGGATGACGTTCGCCTTTTGGGAGAAGTGCTAGGGGATACCGTTCGCGAACAAGTCGGAGAAGATATCTACCTCAAGGTGGAGGAGATTCGCACCTTGGCCAAGGCTGCGCAACAAAACCAAGACTGGCAACCCCTGCTGGATGTGATGAGCAGCCTTGAAGATTCTCAGTTGGTGCCGGTGGCACGCGCCTTTACTCAGTTCTTAAATTACGCCAACATTGCCGAGCAGCACCACAGAGTGCGCCGCCGTCGAGACAAACAGCGTGAAGGGGCTGCGGCCAATGTGGGCACACTTGAAGAACTGATTCCACGATTGGAAAAAGCGGGTGTGGAAAAAGAGGCAATCCATGAAGCGGTTGCTTCAATGGGAATTGACCTGGTGTTAACCGCTCACCCAACTGAAGTGAGCCGGCGCACCCTGCTCAGAAAACATCACGACATTTCAAAGATTTTAGAAGCTCTGGATGGTGACAACCTGACTCCCAGCGAACGCGATGCTCAATTAAACCGCTTGCGTCGTCGCATCATGGCGGGCTGGCACACCGATGAGATTCGACGTCATCAACCCACGCCGGTCGATGAAGCCAAGTGGGGTTTTGCCACCATCGAATCCACTCTGTGGGAAGCATTGCCCAACTATCTGCGCAAGCTCGATAAACAATTGTTGGCCGCCACTGGCAAGCGCCTGCCCTTGCACGCAGCACCTGTGCGATTTGCCTCCTGGATGGGTGGCGACCGTGACGGCAATCCGAATGTCACCTCTAAAGTGACTGAAGAAGTTCTGTTGCTGGCACGTTGGGAGGCCGCTCACTTATTGGCAAAAGATATTCACGAGTTGCGTGAAGATTTATCCATGGGCGATTGCAATGATGAACTCCGAGCAGAGGTTGGGGAGCATCGCGAACCTTATCGTCAGTTATTGCGAGGCGTGCGATCTCGCCTGCGCAATACCCGGCGTTGGGCGGAGGCGCAGCTGGCGGGCGAAAGTTTTGACGGTGATATTTATTTAGACGATAAAGATTTGCTTGAACCTTTAATGTTGATTTATCGATCCTTATTGGATTGTGGCATGGAGGCGATTGCCGAAGGCAATTTAAGTAATATTATCCGCCGAGTTGCCTGTTTTGGTCTGACCTTACTGCGTTTGGATGTGCGTCAGGAATCAACCCGTCACGCCGATGTGATCGATGAGATAACACAATACCTGGGCTTAGGTTCATATCACGACTGGCCCGAAGAGCAGAAACAGCAGTTTTTGTTGGATGAACTACAAAATCGCAGACCTTTGATACCCTCTAATTTTCCGGCCTCTGACGGCGTGGCTGAAGTGTTGCGTACTTTTAAGGTGCTGGCCTCACAGCCCGCCTCAGCGTTGGGTGCTTATATTATTTCAATGGCAACACATCCGTCCGATGTCTTGGCAGTTAGGCTCCTGCAAAAAGAAGCGGGCTGCGAGACTCCCCAGCGCATTGTTCCACTATTTGAAACCTTGAGTGACCTGGAAGGCGCCGGCAATACGATTGATCGCCTGTTGTCGATCGACGGCTATCGCAGTGAAATTAACAATCACCAGGAAGTGATGATCGGCTATTCTGATTCCGCCAAAGACGCCGGTTTTTTTGCCGCCTCCTGGGGGCAGTATCGCGCTCAGGAAATCCTGAATCAGATCTGTCAGAAACACGGTGTGCACCTTACGTTATTCCACGGTCGCGGTGGTTCGGCGAGTCGGGGAGGGGCGTCTGCCCACTCCGCGTTGTTGTCCCAGCCTCCAGGCACTATTAAAGGATCAGTGCGGGTCACAGAACAGGGCGAGGTGATACAGTTTAAATTTGGTTTGCAGGAAGTCGCTGAAGAAAACATTGAGCTTTACACTGCGGGTGTACTGGAGGCGACTTTATTACCCGCCGCAGAACCCAAAGAAGAATGGCGTGCGATGATGCAGACCTTGTCCGACACCTCGGTCAAAGAATACCGGCGCATTGTTCACAATGATGAACGTTTTGTACCTTACTTCCGCACAGTAACACCAGAGCAGGAGTTACGTCGTCTGGCACTCGGTAGTCGTCCGGCCAAACGCAAAGCCACCGGGGGCGTTGAAAGTTTGCGTGCCATTCCCTGGGTCTTTGCCTGGACGCAGATGCGATTGATGTTGCCCGCCTGGTTAGGCACGGGGCAGGCCATGGCCTCACAAGTTGATGAGGGCAATCTGGATCAGCTTCAAGACATGGCTAACCACTGGCATTTCTTTGGCATGTTGTTGGATATGCAGGAAATGGTCATGGCAAAAACCGAGGTGCGGGTGGCCAATTATTATGAGCAGCGTCTGTTAGAAGATTCTGCACAACAGTCGCTGGGTGAAGAGTTGCGTGCCGGTGTTGAGCAGGCTTCCAATGTGTTGCAGGCGATTAGTGGTAAAGCTTTATTATCTCACCGGCCCATTCTTAAGCGTTCTGTTGAGCTTCGCAATCCCTATGTGGATCCCTTGAACATCACTCAAGTGGAAGTTATGCGACGTTTGCGACAATTATCCGAGAGCGATGAGTCGGCGTTAAAACAATCGCTGGAGCAGGCGCTTATGGTGTCAATCGGTGGTATTGCTGCGGGTCTGCGCAACACGGGTTAATAAGTGCTTTCAAGGTGAAGGCGCGCTGCATGGCGTGCCTTTAACATTTATTAACTTTAACTTCGCCCCTATCTACGCCTACACTGTCAACACGTTCAAAGACAAGGAACTTCTCATGCAATCTGAAGAAATTACTCATAACCTGAAAGACGTTAACCAATGGATGCGGATCGTCTACATGGTGTTGTTTACTGTGCTGTTTAATGCCAGTGCGTTTATTTTGGGGTTGGTGGCGGTGATTCAGGCAATTTTTGCGCTGATTACGGGGCGGCCGAACGGGAATATTAGGGAGTTGGCGGCGGGTGTTTCTCAGTATATTCATGAGATTGCGCGCTTTTTGAGTTATAGCACTGAGGAGAAACCCTTTCCTTTTAAGTCGTGGCCTGAAGTTGAGCTGGAAGATCTTCCTGAGCCTTCTCCGAGTTATACGGCTCCTGCTGCGGAAGAAACAGTTGCGGAATATGATGAGGTTCAGGAAACTGAATCCGTTGAAGAAGGTGGTTCTGAGGATAAAGAACCGGAAACTGAGGTTCCTGATAAGACTTAATGTTTAAGCAAGGGGCGGCCGGAGGTGGGTAAAGCCTTCCGGGACTCACTCGAGCCATCCATGGGCGTTCGAATGCCGCTCCATGCGGCATACGGTCCCGGAAGGCTTTACCCACCCCCGACCTTCTCATCGGGTTTTGCACTATTTTCTAAATTATTCTTTAGTATTTAAAAACAAACGCGCATGACATTCCGCCAAAATTGAAAGTGCAATGCCCTCAGGTAATTCGCCTCCAATATTAAATCCCGCAGGTCCTGAAAGCTCGCACGCTAAAGATTCTTCATTCAAACCTGCTAGTTCCAATACTCTTGTTCTGCGAACCTTGGGGCCGAGGAGGGCTAGGTAGTCCAGTTGTAAGTTGTGCAGTTGTTTGATGGCTGAGGCGTCCATTTTTAAGTTGTGTGACATGGCTATGGCGGCATCACAGGGTTGTTGGCGAATGGCTTCTCCGAGCTCGTCGATGGGGCAGCGTAATACGTTGTCGGCGGTGGGGAAGTAGGCGCTGCGGGCGTTGGCTGGGCGTGAGTCCCAGAGGGTGACGCGCCAACCGAGGGTGCTTGCCATGGTGACTAGGGGGCGGGTGTCTACGCCGGCGCCGATCACTAATAGTCTCGGGGGAGTTCTTAGGGGGCTGGCTAGCCATACGCCGTCTTCTTGTTTGATGAGACGGGCGGTTGTGGTGCGGTCTTTGGGGGTGTTGGTTTTGTTGGGCTGCCAGTGTGCCTGCACTGGGCCCTGGGTTTCTGGGATTTGTTGCCAGAGTGTGCCGTTGTGACCGGCCTGTAAACTTTGGTAGGCCTGTTCCAGGCCGAGGTAGTGGTTGTCGAGGGTAAGGGGCTGGAGAAGGATGTAAACGGTGCCGCCGCAGCCGATGCCCAGTTGAAAGGATATGTCGTCTTCGTCGCTGCCGTCGTAACAGAGGGTGAGGGCTTGTTTGGACTGAAGTGCGCGGGCGGCCTGGTTTTGGATGTCGGCTTCCAGACAGCCGCCGCTGAGTAGGCCGAAGTGCTGTCCAAGGTCGTTGAACAGCATCATGGCGCCGGCTTTGCGGTAGGTGGGGCCTTCGGTCTGATAGACGGTGCCTAGTACCCAGTTTTCATCTTTGCGACGGGGGTACCAGAGCGCTAGTAGGTCTTGAACGTGATTGCTTGTGCCCATAAATTGATGGGCACGGTGTTGGGGCCCTTCCTGTCTTGTTAAGCGGTGCCGATATTAGACAGGTATTTTGCGGTAATTTGAACCAGAGACTTAAAGACTTTTGGTGCACCACAGACAATATGACCACTTTCCATATAATTGTCGGAGCCTTTGAAGTCGCTGATCAGGCCACCGGCCTCTTTGACCAGCAGGCTGCCTGCGGCGAAGTCCCATTCTTTGAGGTTCATTTCCCAGAAACCATCAAAACGTCCGGCCGCGACATAGGCGAGGTCGAGGGCTGCGGCGCCCGGGCGACGAATGCCGGCGGATTGTCCGGCAATGTCTTGCAGGCAGGCGAGGTAGGGGGTGATGTTGTCGAAGGCGAAGCCGTTGAAGGGAATGCCGGTGCCGATCAGGGCGCCTTCCAGTCCGCGGCGGCCGGTCACACGAATGCGTCGGCCGTTGAGTGCGGCGCCT